>JBDTXW010000001.1:0-32188 GCA_040005975.1 Betaproteobacteria bacterium
TGATGCGCGAGCGCCTGAATGCGCTGGAGGTCCCGGCGCTGGATACTGCTGCGGGCTGGACCGATGGCGGCATTGCCCTGCCTGGTCGTATCGCGGCGTATTCGACCGAGGGCGCGGGGCAGGGCGCAACGCCGCGAAGCGATGCGCTGCTCGCCAAGGTCAAGGCGGCGGGACCCGAGCTCAACCGCGTGCTCGGCGACTGGCTCGCCGGCATGCGCTGCCGTGACGATCTCGCGGCCGCGCTGCGCGATCGCGCGTCGCTGGCCATCGGCGAAGCCTTCGTCACGCCGGCCGGCCACGTGGTGACTGCGCAGTCGATCGGATTCTTCGCGCCGGACAGCGACCTGCACGGCGTGCTGGCACGGCAACGGGAGCTTGCCGAGCTCGAACATGCGATCGGCGCGGCGCGGACTGCAACCGCCGCGGCGGCGAGCGCGCGCGAGGCCGCCGAGAACGAGCTCAAGGCGCGGCAGCAGGAATATCACGGTGAAAGCATGGCACTGTCGTCGCAGCAGCGGCGATGCCATGACCTCGAGCTGGAATTGCTGCAATTGAGGCAGGCGGCGGAGACTGCCGAACGGAGGCGCACGCAAATCGCCGACGAGGTCGCGGCGCTCGCCGGTGAGGAACGCTCCGAACACGAGGCGATGGCCGCGATCGATACCGAAGTCGCCGCACAGCGCGCCCGACTCGATGAACAAACTGCCGCACGCGAGCGCGCGCGGCACGCACGGAACGAAGCCGAGGTCGCCCTGGCGCGCGGCCGCGAGCGCTCGCGCGCGGCGGAGCGCGCGGCGCAGGAGGCAGGGTTTGCCGAACGCTCGTGCCGCGAGCGCATCGCCGAGCTCGCCCGGCGGCGCGACGCGATCGCCGCGCAGGTGGCGCAGCAGGAAGCGCTGCTGGGAGAGCTCGCGACCGAACGCCAGCAGATCGACTGGACGCCGGTCGAGCAATCGTTGCAGGCGCAGCTCGTCGTCCGTGGCGGCACCGAGCAGGCGCTGGCCGCGGCGCGCGACCGGATCGAGGCGATGGCCGCCGAATTGCGCGCGGCGGACGAGTTGCGGCTCACCGCCGATCAGAAGCTCGAGCCGGCGCGGAACCGGATGGAGGAGGTTCGGCTCAAGGAGCAGGCGGCTCTGCTGTCCGGGCAGCAGTACGCCGATCAGCTCGCCGAAGCGCACGCCGAGCTTGCCGAGTTGCCCGATCGGCTGAAGGCCTGGGGCCGCGCCAGCGCGTTGCCCGCCGAGATCGAGCGCCTGACCCAGGCGATCGCCGGACTGGGCGCGGTCAATCTCGCCGCACTCGACGAGCTCGCGCAGGCAAGCGAGCGCAAGAGTTACCTCGATGCGCAGTCGCAGGACCTGACCGAGGCGATGGCGACGCTGGAAAGCGCGATCCGCCAGATCGATCGCGAGTCGCGCGCGCTGCTGCAGCAGACGTTCGACGCCGTCAACGTCAACTTCGGCAAGCTGTTCCCGACGCTGTTCGGCGGCGGCCAGGCGCGCCTTCTGCTGACCGGCGAGGAAATCCTGGATTCCGGCGTGCAGGTCGTCGCGCAACCGCCGGGCAAGCGCAACACATCGATTCATCTGCTGTCGGGAGGCGAAAAATCACTGACGGCGATCGCGCTGGTGTTCGCGCTGTTTCAGCTCAATCCGGCGCCTTTCTGCCTGCTCGACGAGGTCGACGCGCCGCTCGACGATCCGAACACCGACCGTTTTTGCGCGCTGGTGCGGACGATGGCCGACGTCACCCAGTTCGTTTTCATCAGCCACAACAAGATCACGATGGAGATGGCGAACCAGCTGATCGGGATCACGATGGCAGATCCCGGCATCTCGCGCGTTGTTGCTGTCGACATTGCCGAAGCGCTCGAGTTGGCGGAGACGGTGCCGCAGTAGGCGCGCGCAGTGTCCGACATGAACCCGTTGTTCCTCGGTCTGCTCGCCGCAGGCGTTGCGCTGGTCGCCGTCGTGATCCTCTACAACTGGATGCAGGAGCGGCGGGCTCGCCGCCGTATCGAGTCGGCGTTCAGCCAGCCTGCGGACGCTGTGCCGGACCGCGAGCGCGTGGAACCGCAACTGCGAATGGAGGCCACAGCGGCAGCGTCGAGCGCGGCGGTCGAGACCGGCGAGGAGCCCGACGACCTGGCGCCGATGGCCGCCGAACCGCTGGGCGAGGCGCTGCCCGATGTCCTGCCTGCGACGCGGGCCGAGCGCCCCGGCACCGCGCCCGACGCAGACATCGAATGCGTCGTGCATCTCGAGCCGCAGCAGCCGGTGCGCGGCGATGCACTGTCCAGCGTGCTTGCCGCGCATTTCGCCAAACCCAGCCGGTGGCTCGGCCGAAGGGGTCGCGACCTGGCCTGGCAGTCGATCGAATCCGCGCACGGTGGACCCTGGGAGGAAATCGCCGCCTGCATGTTGCTCGCCAACCGTGCGGGCGCGGCCTCGCGCGAGGACGTCCAGCAGTTCCTGCACGAGGTAGCGCGGGCGGGAGCGTCGCTGCCGGCGGCGTTCGCGCTGCCCGACCCGGCGGCGGAAGCCGGACGCGGCGAGGAACTCGATCGCTTCTGCGCCGACTTGGACGTCCAGGTCGGTTTGACGATACTTAGGAGCGATGGCCAGATCGCCGGCACGCGGCTGCGCGGCGTCGCCGAAGCGGCGGGCTTCCGGCTGAACAGCACCGGCAGCTTCGATCTGCTTCAGGATGAGAACGGCGCGACCTTGTACAGTCTTCAGAACTATCGGCAGGAGGCTCTGACGGTCGAAAGCCTGCGCCAGCTCTCGACCCCCGGTGTCGTGCTGCTGCTCGATGTGCCACGCGTCGCCGATCCGGTGCGGGTCTTCGATCAGATGCGGCTCGCCGCGAAGCGAATGGCGCACACGCTCGAAGGCGTGCTGGTCGACGACAATCGCCGGCCGCTCAACGATGCATCGCTGGCATCGATCCGCGCCGAAGTGCAGGCGACCGCCGTAGCGTTGCGCGAAGCCAACATCGAACCCGGCGGCCCGCGCGCGCTGCGGCTGTTCGGTTAGACCTGCCGTGCCGGCGCGCGCCGCCGTCCCTGCGAAAATCAGCGAGCGTGTCGCGGCCCTGCGCGCTACGATCGACGCCCACAACCACGCCTATTACGTGCTCGACGCGCCGACGGTGAGCGACGCTGAGTACGACCGTCTGTTTCGCGAGCTGCAGGCGCTCGAAAGCGAGTATCCGGCGCTGGCCAGCCCCGATTCGCCGACGCAGCGGGTTGGCGCCGAGCCGGCCGGCGAATTCGAGGCGGTCACGCACCGTCTGCCGATGCTGTCGTTGAACAACGCCTTTAGCGAAAGCGATGTCGAGGCGTTCGACCGGCGTGCGCGAGAGGCGCTCGGCGTCGATCGTATCGAATATGCGGCCGAGCCCAAGTTCGACGGTCTTGCGATCAGCCTGTCGTACGACAAGGGCGTATTCACCGTCGGCGCCACGCGCGGTGACGGCTACAGCGGCGAGAACGTCAGCGCCAACCTGCGGACGGTGCGGGCGCTGCCGCTGCGGTTGCCCGGCGGCTTTCCGCCGTACCTCGAGGTTCGCGGCGAAATCCTGATGCTGCGTCGCGATTTCGCGGCCATGAACGCCGCGCAGACGGCCGCCGGCGAGAAAGTCTTCGTCAACCCACGCAACGCCGCAGCCGGCAGCCTGCGCCAGCTCGATTCGCGTATCACCGCCAGGCGACCGCTGGTGTTCTTCGCCTACGGCGTTGGCGCCGTCGAATGGGGTCGGATCGAGCCGCCGCGAACGCATGCTGCGCTGCTGGAGTGGCTCGCGGAGCTTCGCTTTCCGGTGGCCAGGGAGCGCGCCGTCGTGCAGGGCCTAGACGGGGTGCTCGATTACTACCGAAAGATCGGCGAGCGGCGCGGCGCCATGCCATTCGAGATCGACGGGGTCGTGTACAAGGTAAACGACTTCGAGCAGCAGGTCCGGCTCGGATTCGTCTCGCGCGCGCCGCGCTTTGCCATTGCGCACAAATTTCCCGCCGAGGAAGTGCCGACCGAAGTCCTCGGCATCGAGGTCCAGGTCGGCCGGACGGGAGCATTGACTCCGGTCGCGCGGCTGAAGCCCGTTTTCGTCGGCGGAGTCACGGTGACCAATGCCACGCTGCACAACGAGGACGAGATCCGGCGCAAGGATGTCCGCATCGGCGACACCGTCATCGTGCGCCGCGCCGGCGACGTCATCCCGGAAATCGTGCGCGTGCTTACCGCGCAACGTCCGGCGCGCACGCGGCAGTTCACGATGCCCAGCCGCTGTCCCGAGTGCGGCTCGGCGGTCGTTCGGCTGCCCGACGAAGCGATCGCACGCTGCTCGGGCGGGCTCGTGTGCCCTGCGCAGCGCAAGCAGGCGCTGCTGCATTTTGCCGGCAGGCGCGCAATGGACATCGAAGGACTGGGCGACAAGCTGGTCGAGCAGCTGGTCGACGCCGACATCGTGCGCACGCCGGCGGACCTGTACAAGCTGGGCGTCGCCGCGCTGGCCGGGCTCGAGCGAATGGCGGAGAAGTCCGCCGCCAACGTCGTTGCCGCGATCGACAAAAGCCGCCGCACGACGCTCGCCCGCTTCGTATTCGCACTGGGCATCCGCCATGTCGGCGAAGCGACCGCCAAGGACCTGGCGCGCCATTTCGGCACTCTCGACGCACTGGAGAACGCCGACGAAACCGCGCTGCTGGAAGCGCACGACGTCGGTCCAGTGCTGGCGCAGAGCATCCGCCAGTTCTTCGCCGAAGCGCACAACCGCGAAGTCATTGCCCAGTTGCGCGCCGCCGGGGTACATTGGCCGGAAACCGTGCCGCAGCGCGCAGCGGCGGGCAAGTTCGCCGGTCTGGTCTTCGTGCTCACCGGAGCGCTGCCGACGCTGTCGCGCGACGAAGCGAAGGCGCTGGTCGAAGAGCGCGGCGGCAAGGTGGCGGGAAGCGTGTCGAAGAAGACCAGTTATGTCGTCGCGGGCGACGACCCGGGCAGCAAGCTCGATCGCGCCGCCGAACTGGGCGTGCCGGTGCTCGACGAGCGGCGATTCAGGGAACTCACCGAAGGAAAGCGATAGATGGCGTTCGGAAGAATAACCAAGGCCGTTTTTCCGGTTGCCGGGCTCGGCAGCCGTTTCCTGCCGGTGACCAAAGCGAGCCCGAAGGAGATGCTGCCGGTGGTCGACAAGCCGCTGATCCAGTACGCGGTCGAAGAGGCCGCCGCCGCCGGCATCACCGACATGGTCTTCATCACCGGACGCAACAAGCGCGCGATCGAAGATCATTTCGACAAGGCCTACGAGCTGGAAACCGAGCTGGCGGCGCGCAACAAGATGGCGTTGCTCGAAACTGTTCAGTCGGCTACCCCGCGCGGCATCAACTGCATCTATATCCGCCAGACCGAGGCACTCGGACTGGGCCATGCGGTGTTGTGCGCCGAACCGGTGATCGGCGACCAGGCGTTTGCGGTCCTGCTCGCCGATGACCTGATCGACTCCACGGTGCCGGTGATGCGGCAGATGATCGAAGTCGCCGAGCGCGAGCAATATTCGGTCATCGGCGTCATGCCGGTGCCCGCCGCCGATGTCAGCAGCTACGGTATCGTCGAAACCGAAGGCATGGTCAACCGCGTCGGCCGCATTTCGCGCATCGTCGAAAAGCCTGCACTGGGCTCCACAACGTCGACGCTGGGCGTCGTCGGCCGCTATGTGCTGACGCCGCGCATCTTTCACCATTTACGCACGATGCCGGCCGGCGCCGGAGGCGAGATCCAGCTGACCGACGGGATCGCGCGGCTGCTCGAAGACGAGAAGGTCCTCGCATTGGAATTCGAAGGCCGCCGCTACGACTGCGGCAACAAGCTCGGCTATCTGGAAGCGACGGTCGAGCTGGCGCTCAAGCATCCCGAGTTCGGCCTCGCGTTCGCCGAATTCCTCAAGCGCACGCGATGACGTTCAACGAGCTTCGCTACATCGTCGCCGTCGCACAGGAACGCAATTTCGGCCGCGCGGCGCAGCATTGCTTCATCAGTCAGCCGGCGCTGTCGGTGGCGATCCAGAAGCTCGAGGAGGAGCTGGGCACGCAGATCTTCGAGCGCGGCAAGAACGAGGTAACTGTGACGCCGGTCGGCGAGCGCATCGTCGAGCAGGCGCAGAAGGTCCTGGAGGAAGCGGCCCGCATCCGCGACATCGCGCAGGCGGGACGAAATCAGCTGGTCGGACTGTTCCGTCTCGGCGTGATCTACACGATCGCGCCGTACCTTCTGCCCGACCTCATTCCGGAGTTGAACGAGCGGGCGCCGGCGATGCCGCTGGAGATCGAGGAGAATCTGACAGAAAACCTGGAGACCTCGCTCCGGGCCGGCCGAATCGACGCCGCGATCATCGCTTTGCCGTTCAACCCTCCCGGTATCGCCACCGACTTTCTCTATGAGGAACCGTTCCAGGTGGTCGTGCCGGAAAAGCACGCCTGGGCCAAGCGCAAGTCGATCGATCCGTCCGAGCTCGCCAACGAGCATGCGATCCTGCTCAACGTCGGGCACTGCTTTCGCGACCAGGTGCTCGATTCCTGCCCCGAGCTCAATCGCTCCGGTGCACCAGTCACGCGCACCAGCTCGTTGGAGACGATTCGCAACATGGTCGCCTCGGGCCTCGGCGTGTCGGTGCTGCCGCGCGACGCGCTGACGCCGAAGTACCACAGCCGGCTGGTCGTGCCCGTGCCGTTCTCGCGGCCGGCGCCGTCGCGGCGCGTCGCGCTGGCGCACCGCAAGAGCTTTCCGCGGCCCGCGGCGATCTCCGCCATACGCGAAGCCGTCGCGGCCTGCCGCGGCGCGAGCGGCGGCGCGAGCCCGCGGCGAGGGGCCCCGCGCGCATAGCAGCACGGATCGCGTAGTACAATCCGCTGCGCTCGACTACGACGGAGCAATGATGGCATCCGATCTAAAGAACAAAGTCGTGCTGGTCACCGGCGCATCGACCGGAATCGGTGCGGCCGCAGCACGGGCGTTCGCTCAACACGGCAGCAAGGTGGTGGTTCATTACAACGCGAGCAAGGACGCCGCGGAGGGCGTCGCGCGCGATGTCAAATCCGCCGGCGGCGAAGCGCTGCTGGTCGGCGGTGACGTGACCCAAGGCGCCGACGTCAAGCGCATCGTCGCCGAGGCGCTGGCCGGTTTCGGGCGCATCGATGTCCTGGTCAACAATGCCGGCGGGCTCGTCCGCCGCACCAAGATCGAAGATTACAGCGACGACTACCTGCACCAGGTGCTGGACCTCAATGTCATCCAGGTGGCGACGTTCGTACACGAGGTCGTCCCGGCGATGCGCAAGCAGGGAGGGGGCAACATCATCAACGTCAGCTCGATCGCGGCGCGCCACGGCGGCGGCGGCGGCGCGATCATTTATGCCGGCGCCAAAGGCTTCATCTCGACGGCGACCAAGGGCTGGGCGAAGGAGCTCGTCGGCGACAAGATCCGGGTCAATGCGGTGTCGCCGGGCGTCATCACCACGCCTTTCCACGAACGCTACTCGAACGCAGAGCAGCTAAAGGCGATGCAGGCGACGATTCCGATGAATCGGCTGGGTACGGCCGAGGAATGTGCCGGGACGTTCATCTATCTCGCGTCCGACGCGATGAGCGGCTACGTCACCGGACAGGTGATCGAAGTCAACGGCGGCCAGTACATGCCGTAGCGCCGAGACCCAGCATCCGCCGCGGCGAATCCTCTCTTGCCGCCTGGTGGTGCCGCGGCGGCTACACGCCGGCGAGCAGCGCGGGAAGATCGGCCAGTGTGCTTATTGTGCAATCGGGTCGCGGCCCGTGCCGATCGAGTGGTGCGCCGGCGCGGTTGATCCAGAACACCGTAAACCCGAATGCCTTGGCGCCGATCGCGTCCCAGGCGTTGGACGAAACAAAGCCGATCCGGATCGGCAGGCACTTCAATTCGTCGACGGCGAGCTGATAGACGCGCGGGCTCGGCTTGTAGACGCCGGCATCGTCGACAGACAGTATCGCCGCGAGATGGCGTGCGAGCCCGGTTGCCGCAGCGAGCGGCTCGAGCATCGCGCGCGTGCCGTTGGACAGAATCAATCGCGGTCGCGGCGCCAGAGCCGCCAACGTCGGCTCCACGTCGGGGAATGGCGACAGATCGAGATACGCGTCGAGCAGCCGGTGCCGCGCATGCGAGGACAACGGCAACGCGAGCGCTTCGGCCGCGTAGCCGAGCGCGTGGCCGGTGACCGCGGCAAAATCCTCGCGCGGCTGCATTGGGCTCTGCATCAGGCTCTGCAGCCAGCTGTACTCGAGCTGCTTGCTGCGCCAAAGTCGTGCAAGCGTTGCGCCGCGGCCGGGGAAGAGCGCTTCCGCCGTCGCTGCGACCGACTGCACGTCGAACAGCGTCCCGTAGGCATCGAAAACCAGTGCGTCGACCGCGTACGGTCGGGCGGAATTTTCAATCATCGTCGCGGCTCACGTCCGGATTTCGCGACATGCTATGCAAAAATTGGGGCGATGTGGCGTGTCATTGAAAAGCCGGCCAAAAAAATAGGGGTTACACTTGCGTGCAACCCCTTGGTTCCATGGTGGGCGATACTGGGATCGAACCAGTGACCCCTGCCGTGTGAAGGCAATGCTCTACCGCTGAGCTAACCGCCCGCGCGAACCCAGACAGGAGCGAGTATTTAAGCACGCGGCCCGATCGAGGGTCAAACCGGCGATAGTATTTGTCCAAGCGTGTCCTGAACAAAAATGGGGCTAGGATGCGCGTGAATTTCTGCTCCGGGAGTGGCGGGGCGCCGCCTGTCTTGGATCGAATTTGGCTAAGCTTATAGACGCAAAAGCAAAATTCCCGCTGGCTCAAGTCTTGCAGAAACAGTCGATATCCGCCGATAACCCGCTTGTGTCCCGTCTCTGTTATGACGAAATGCACGTGGCGGGTGGGGGGGTCCGCCCCCAGTACCGGGCCTTTTCGGACTGGCTGGAGAGCACGCCCGGGGACAAGATCGCGCGCAAGCGCAAGGAAGCGGAGCGCGCCTTCCATCGCCTCGGCATCACCTTTGCAGTCTACGGCGAAGACGCCGGCACGGAGCGCCTGATCCCGTTCGACATTGTGCCGCGCATCATCCCTGCCGGCGAATGGCTGACGCTGGAGCAGGGACTCAAACAGCGTGTCAGAGCGCTCAACCTTTTCCTGCACGACATCTATCACGGCCAAAGCATCCTCAAGGCCGGCGTGATTCCTGCCGAGCGCGTGCTTTCCAACGCGCAGTACCGGCGCGAGATGCAGGGGATGGACGTGCCCGGCGGGATCTACGCGCACGTCGCGGGCGTCGACATCGTGCGGGCCGGCGAGGGCGACTACTACGTGCTCGAGGACAATCTGCGCGTGCCCTCGGGCGTGTCCTACATGCTCGAGAATCGCAAGATGATGATGCGTCTGTTTCCGGAACTGTTTGCCACGCAGGCGATCAAGCCGGTAGAGCACTATCCCGATCTGCTCCTCGAGACCTTGCACGCGGTGGCTCCCGCCAGTGAAGATCGCCCCGAGGTCGCGGTGCTGACGCCGGGCGCCTACAACGCGGCATATTTCGAACATGCCTTTCTGGCGCAGCAGATGGGTGTCGAACTGGTCGAAGGGCAGGACCTGTTCGTGCAGAACGACGCCGTATACATGCGAACCACGCGCGGCGCGCAGCGCGTGCATGTGCTCTACCGGCGCGTCGACGACGACTATCTCGACCCCCGGGCGTTCCGCGCCGATTCGAGCCTCGGCATCCCGGGGCTCTTTGCCGCCTACCGAGCCGGCAAGGTGACCCTGGCGAACGCCATCGGCACCGGTGTTGCCGACGACAAGTCGATCTATCCGTACGTGCCCGACATGATCCGCTTTTACCTGACCGAGGAACCGATATTGAGCAACGTGCCGACCTGGCAGCTGCACCGCGACGAAGATCTCTCCTATTGCCTCGATCACTTGGCGGATCTGGTCGTCAAGGAAGTGCACGGCGCCGGCGGATACGGCATGCTGGTCGGGCCGGCGGCGAGCGCCGCCGAGCGCGAGGCGTTTCGCGCGCGCATCGTCGCCAGCCCCGCAAAGTACATCGCCCAGCCGACATTGGCCTTGTCGACCTGTCCGACGTTCACCGAGTCGGGGCTCGCCCCGCGGCACATCGACCTGCGGCCGTATGTGCT
This sequence comes from Betaproteobacteria bacterium, assembly GCA_040005975.1. Classification (GTDB taxonomy): domain Bacteria; phylum Pseudomonadota; class Gammaproteobacteria; order Burkholderiales; family Casimicrobiaceae; genus PALSA-1003. The sequence continues at coordinate 10,193 of JBDTXW010000001.1, forward strand.
GTCGGGGCGCACGGTGAGCCTGGTGCCGGGAGGGCTGACCCGGGTCGCGCTGCGGGAGGGTTCTCTGGTCGTCAACTCCTCGCAGGGGGGCGGCACCAAGGACACCTGGGTGATGGCGGCCTAGCGCTTTTGCGCCGACGAAGCCCATCCCTCTCCCACGCCCAACCGGAACGAGAAACCCCAGCGATGCTGTGTCGCACCGCAAACGAGCTGTACTGGATGGCGCGCCATATCGAGCGCGCCGAGAACACCGCGCGGCTGCTCGACGTGACGTACCGGATGTCGCTGTTGCCCTATGACGCGGTCGAGCCGGGCCTCGCTTGGGCCGAGCCCTGGGCGGTGCCGCTGATCACTTCGGGGCTCGCGACCGAGTTCTACGAGCGTTTTCCGCAGCTTTCGGCCGAGAGCGTGCTGCGCTACATGATTCTGGACGCCGGCAATCCCTCGTCGATCCTGTGCTGCCTGCGCGCCGCGCGTGAATCGGCGCGGGCGGTCCGGGGCGCGATCACGTCCGAGATGTACGAAGACCTCAATTCGGCCTGGCTGGAGATGCGCGGCCAGAACTACGACAACATCCAGGGCAGCGGCGTGTCCGAGTTTCTCGGCTGGGTCAAGATGCGCTCGCATCTGTTCCGCGGCGTGACCTTTGGCACGATGCTGCGCGACGAAGCCTATCATTTCATCCGCCTCGGCACACACATCGAGCGCGCCGACAATACCGCCCGCATACTGGACGTCAAGTACCACACGCTGCTGCCATCGGCGGCGGAGGTCGGAGGTGCCGTCGACTACTACCAGTGGGGCGCGCTGCTGCGCTCGGTATCGGGCTTCGAGTCCTATCGCAAGATCTACAGCGACGTGATCACGCCGCGTCGCGTGGCCGAGCTGCTGATCCTGCGGCAGGACATGCCGCGCTCGCTGCATTCGTGCATGAATTTCATCAACGAGACCCTCGCGGTGCTTTGCGACGATGGCTCGACCGAGATCAGGCGCGCCAGCGGCGAGCTGCACGCCAGGCTGCGCTTCGCGCGCACCGATGACATCATCCGGTTCGGCCTGCACGAGTACCTGATGGAATTCCTCGACCGCATTTCGGAGCTGAGCGACGAAATCAACAGCCACTTCCTGGTCCCGACGTTTTAGCGGCTGCGGATTCCGGTAGAATCGCCACACTCAATCGCGGCCACACCGATCATGACCTATTGCGTTGCCATGTCGCTCGATGCCGGGATGATCTTCGCGTCCGACTCGCGCACGAACGCCGGCGTCGACCAGATCGGGCGGTTTTCCAAAATGCGCGTCTTCGCGCGCGACGGCGACCGCGTCGTCGTCACGCTGTCCTCGGGCAATCTCTCGATGACCCAGAGCGCGCTTAACATACTGGAGCAGCGCGCGCGCTCCGGCGACAGTCAGCTGCAACTGTGGAATGCGCCATCGATGTTCGACATCGCCCGGCTGGTCGGCGACGCCCTGCGCGAGGTCAAGACACGCGACGGACCGTATCTGCTGCAGAACAATATCGATTCGCACGCGACCTTCATCGTCGGCGGCCAGGTGCGGGGCGAGCCGCCGCGTCTGTTCGAGGTCTACAGCGAGGGGAATTTCATCGAGGCGACTGCCGACACCTGCTATTTCCAGATCGGCGAGAGCAAGTACGGCAAGCCGGTGATCGACAGGGTCATCACGCGCGCGACATCGTTGCAGGAGGCGACCAAGTGCACGATCGTGTCATTCGACTCGACGATGCGCTCGAATATCTCGGTCGGCCTGCCGATCGACCTCGCCGTCTACGAGACCGACAGCCTGCGCGTGACGCTGCAAAAGCGGATCGAGGAATCCGACCCCTATTTCCAGATGATCCACACGCAGTGGGGCGAAGGCCTTCGCCGTGTGTTCGCCGAGCTGCCGAACCCGGAGTGGTCTTAAAGGGGCGTGTCCGGATGGCGATCCGCGTAGCGCTGCAGCACCACACGACGTACACGTTCGACCGGTTCGTCAATTTGTCGCCGCACGAAGTGCGCCTTCGACCGGCGCCGCACTGCCGCACCCCGATCGTCGGTTATTCCCTTCGAGTCGATCCGGCGCGGCATTTTCTGAACTGGCAGCAGGACCCGTACGGCAACTGGGTGGCGCGGCTGGTCTTTCCCGAACGCGCGAACCGGCTGGAGATCATCGTCGACCTGACCGCCGACATGACGGTCATCAACCCGTTCGATTTCTTTGTCGAGCCCTATGCCGAGCACTTTCCCTTTGGGTATGCGGGATCGCTCGCCAAGGAGCTCATTCCCTTCCTCGAGGCTGAGGTGCCCGAGCCGCGGCTCGAAGCGTGGCTCGCGGCGTTTCGCGCCAGCATCCAACCGGACGAGGCGACGGTGCCGATGCTGGTCCGGCTCAACCAGCAGATCAAAACCGAGATCCGCTACCTGGTGCGAATGGAGCCGGGCGTGCAGACACCCGAGCAGACGCTCGCCGAAGCGAGCGGCTCGTGTCGCGACAGCGGATGGATGCTGGTGCAGATCCTGCGCCAGCTGGGACTCGCGGCGCGCTTCACCTCCGGCTACCTGATCCAGCTCGTCGCCGACGTCAAGGCGCTCGATGGACCAGCCGGCCCCGAGCGCGATTTCACCGATCTGCACGCGTGGGCCGAGGTCTATCTGCCGGGCGCCGGGTGGATCGGCCTCGACCCGACCTCGGGACTGCTGGCCGGTGAAGGGCACATTCCACTGGCGTCCACCGCGGATCCGGGCAGCGCGGCGCCGGTGGTTGGCTACACCGACCCGTGCCGCAGCGAGCTCCACGTGAAGATGACGGTGACGCGCGCGCACGAGGATCCGCGCGTTACGCTGCCGTATACCGAAGCGCAATGGGCGGCGATTGACGCGCTGGGCGAACAGGTCGATCGTGATCTCGCCGCGCACGACGTACGCCTGACCCAAGGCGGGGAGCCGACGTTCGTCTCGATCGACGACATGGAAGGCAAGGAGTGGACGATCGCGGCGCTGGGGACCAAAAAGCGCGAGCTCGCCGAAATCCTGCTGCGGCGCCTGATGGCGCGCTTCGCCCGCGGCGGATTCGTGCATACCGGCCTGGGCAAATGGTATCCGGGCGAGCCGCTGCCGCGCTGGGCGCTTTCTGTCTATTGGCGCGACGACGGCATCCCGCTCTGGAGCGATGAGTCCCTGCTCGCCGACACGCGGCGTCCCGGGCGCGCCGATCTTTCGGCCGCGCGCGACTTCACCGGTGCCCTCGCGGTAGCGCTGGGATTGCCTTCGGAAATGGTGTTGACCGCGTACGAGGACGTGCCGCGGCTGCTCGGCGAGGAGGCCGCGCTGCCGATCAACGCCGACCCTCTGCAGGCAGATCTGTCGAATCCTGCGGAGCGCTCGCGCCTCGCACAGCTGCTATTGTCCGGACTCGATCGCCCGGCCGGATTCGTTCTTCCGCTCAAGGCGGTGCCCGAGCATGAGGATCGCGGCCACGGCGCCGTCTGGGAAACGAGCCCCTGGCCGCTGCGGCGCGAGCGCCTGTACGCGGTTGCAGGCGATTCGCCGCTGGGCTTGCGTCTGCCCTTGTCGGCGCTGCCGAAGGTCTTGCCCGTGGAGGAAGAAACCGAGTACGCGGTCGACCCATTCGTGCCCCGCAGCGCGCTGGTGGGGCGATCGCGGGGCGCCGCGAGGCGCGGAACGGCCCGCGGTGACAAACCGCGCGAGGTCATCAAGACCGCGCTGACCGTCCAGATTCGCGACGGGCACCTTTACGTGTTCATGCCGCCGTTGAAGCGCGTCGAGGATTACATCGAGCTGCTGGGCACCGTCGAGCACACCGCCCGGGCGATGCGATTGCCGGTCGCCATCGAAGGTTATGCGCCTCCGCGCGACCCGCGTCTGCGCATGCTCGGCGTCACGCCCGATCCCGGCGTGATCGAGGTCAACGTCCATCCGGCAGCGTCGTGGCACGAATTGACCGCGACGACCGAAACGCTCTATGAGGAAGCGCGGCAGGCGCGGCTTGGAACCGAAAAATTCATGCTCGACGGCCGCCATACGGGCACCGGCGGCGGCAATCACATTACCCTGGGTGGCGCGACGCCGGCCGACAGTCCGCTGCTGCGGCGCCCAGACTTGTTGCAAAGCCTGCTCACCTACTGGCAGAACCATCCGGCGCTTTCGTATCTTTTTTCCGGCATGTTCGTCGGACCGACCAGCCAGGCACCGCGGGTCGACGAGGCGCGAGACGATCGTCTCTACGAGCTGGAGATCGCGTTTCAGCAACTCGCGCGCAAGCACGAGTTCAAGAAGGATGAATCGCTGCCATGGCTTATCGACCGGTCGTTGCGTCATCTGCTGGCGGACCTCACGGGCAACACGCATCGCGCCGAGTTCTCGATCGACAAGCTGTATTCGCCGGACTCGCCGACCGGACGGCTGGGACTGCTCGAATTTCGCGCCTTCGAGATGCCGCCCCATGCGCGCATGAGCGCCGTGCAAATGCTGCTGCTGCGGTCGCTGGTGGCGCGCTTCTGGCGAGAGCCGTACCGTGGCCCGCTGATACGCTGGGGAACCGCGCTGCACGACCGCTGGCTGCTGCCGCACTATGTGATGACCGACATGCGCGACGTCATCGCCGAGCTCAACGCCGCGGGCTACGGGTTCGCGGAGACGTGGCTCGCGCCGTTCGTCGAGTTTCGCTTTCCCCGCTTCGGCGCCGTCGACTATGACGGTGTGTCGATCGAATTGCGCCAGGCAATCGAGCCGTGGCATGTCCTCGGCGAAGAGATAAGCGGCACCGGCATGGCGCGTTATGTCGATTCGTCGGTCGAGCGCCTGCAGGTCAAGACAAACGGCATGACCGAGGGGCGTCACGTGCTGACCTGTAATGGACGGGTGCTGCCGCTGACCGCGACCGGCGCGCCGCGGCAATACGTTGCCGGCGTGCGCTTCAAGGCGTGGAGTCCGCCGTCGGCGCTGCATCCGACAATCGGCGTCCATGCGCCGCTGACCTTCGATCTGGTCGATACCTGGTCCAGACGTGCGATCGGCGGCTGCACCTATCACGTTACCCATCCGGGCGGCCGCAATTACGATACTTTTCCGGTCAATGCGAACGAGGCGGAAGCGCGCCGCGTGGCGCGCTTCTGGCCGCACGGCCACACGCCGGGACCGTTGGACATTGCGCCGGAGACGCCCAATCCCGCCACGCCGACGACGCTCGATCTGCGCTGGCAGCCGCCGGGCTGAGAAACTCCGCCCGCCGTGCACTCCGTCCGCACCCGCTTTGCGCCGAGCCCGACCGGGTATCTGCATCTGGGCAACATCCGGTCCGCCCTTTACCCGTGGGCTTACGCGCGCAAGCACGGCGGCGCGTTCATATTGCGCATCGAGGACACCGACGCCGAGCGCTCGACGCAGGAAGCGGTGCAGGCGATTCTGGACAGCATGGCGTGGCTCGGTCTCGACTATAACGAGGGACCGATCTACCAGACGCAACGAATGGATCGCTACCGTGCGGTCATCGCGGCGATGCTCGACGCCGGCACCGCCTATCACTGCTACGCGACGGGGGACGAGCTCGAAGCGCTGCGCGCCGCGCAGCTCGCGCGCGGCGAAAAGCCCCGCTACGATCGACGCTGGCGTTCGGAGCCCGGCAAGACGTTGCCTGCGCCTCCGGCCGGCATCCCCCCGGTCGTTCGCTTCCGCAATCCGCAGGGCGGCATCGTTTTCTGGCAAGACGCAGTCAAAGGTCGCGTCGAGATAGGCAACGATGAGCTGGACGACCTGATCATCGCGCGCTCCGATGGCGCGCCGACCTACAATTTCTGCGTCGTCGTCGATGATATGGATATGCGCATTACGCACGTGATCCGGGGCGACGATCATGTCAACAACACGCCGCGCCAGATCAACATGATCCGGGCGCTCGGCGGTGCCGAACCGGTCTATGCGCACCTGCCGACGGTGCTGACGCCCGAAGGGGACAAGCTGTCGAAACGGCATGGCGCGCGTGGCGTGCTGCAGTACCGCGACGACGGCTATCTGCCCGAGGCGATGGTCAACTATCTGGCGCGGCTGGGTTGGGCGCACGGGGACGCCGAAATCTTCTCGCGCGAGGAATTCGTCGGCTGGTTCGACTTGGCCGGCCTGTCATCCTCGCCGGGGCGATTCGATCCGCACAAGCTGAAGTGGGTCAATCACGAGCACGTCAAGCGCCTGCCGGCGGACGAGCTCGGGCGTCGGCTCGCGCCGTATCTCGAGCGGGCCGGGCTCGATCTCGCGCGAGGGCCCGACCCCGCGGCGGTCGGCGCGCTGCTGCGCGATCGCGTGGCCACGCTGGCGGAAATGGCCGACGCCGCGCATTACTTCTACGTCGACCCGCATGCGGCCAAGGCGCTGATCGCCGAACACGTCCCTGCGGCGGCTCGTCCGGCGCTGATCGAGCTGCATGCCGAGTTCGCCGGCTTGCCGTGGGCGCGCGAGGCGATCGCCGCGGCGTTCAAGGCGGCGGCGACGCGGCATGGGCTGAAGGCGCCGCAGGTGATGATGGCGTTGCGCGTGCTGGTTGCCGGTACGCCGACGAGCCCGGCGATCGACGCCGTCGTCGCCCTGCTGGGGCGCGATACGGTGCGCGCACGGATGGCGGCCGGTTTGAGCAGTAGCTGAGCCTGCGGGCAATTTGTGCGCCGGGTGCCATTCCGGTAAACTCCCAATTTCGCAGAACTTGTCGCACATGACCAAGTTCGTTTTCGTGACCGGCGGCGTCGTTTCCTCACTGGGAAAGGGCATCGCCGCCGCGTCGCTGGCCGCGATTCTTACCTCCCGCGGCATCCGCGTTACCAATCTCAAGCTCGATCCGTACATCAACGTCGATCCCGGAACGATGAGTCCGTTCCAGCACGGTGAGGTCTTCGTCACCGAAGACGGCGCCGAGACCGACCTGGACCTTGGGCATTACGAGCGCTTCACCGATGTCAAGATGCGGAAGCGCAACAACTTCACTACCGGCCAGATCTACGAAAGCGTCATCCGCAAGGAGCGGCGCGGCGACTACCTGGGCGGCACCGTGCAGGTGATTCCGCATATCACCGACGAAATCCAGAGCTGGATCGCCAACGGCGCCGTCATCGACGGCATCGAAGCGGAGGTCGCCGTGGTCGAGATCGGCGGCACCGTCGGCGACATCGAGTCGCTGCCGTTCCTCGAAGCGATTCGCCAGCTCGGCATCAACCTGGGGCGCGAAAACGTCTGCTACATCCATCTGACGCTGATCCCATATATCGCGACCGCCGGTGAAATGAAGACCAAGCCGACGCAGCATTCGGTCAAGGAGCTGCGCGAGATCGGCATCCAGCCGGACGTCGTTCTCTGCCGCGCCGACCGGCCGCTGCCTGAAGGCGATCGGCGCAAGATAGCGCTGTTCACCAATGTTCCGCCCGAGGCGGTGATTCCCGCGCTGGACACCGATTCGATCTACAAGATTCCGGCGGCACTACACGCCGAAGGCCTGGACGAGATCGTCTGCCGCAAGCTCAATCTGAGCCCGAAGCCGGCCGACCTGTCGGTCTGGACGAAGCTCGTCGATGCGCTGGTGAATCCCGAGCACAAGGTCAACGTCGCGATGGTCGGCAAATACGTCGACCTGACCGAGTCGTACAAATCGCTGTCGGAGGCGCTGATCCATGCCGGCATCCACGCTCGGAGCAGGGTCGACATCCATTACGTCGACTCGGAAGCCGTCGAGCGCGATGGCATCGACTGCCTGAAGGGCATGGATGCAGTACTCGTGCCTGGCGGCTTCGGCAAGCGCGGTGTCGAAGGCAAGATCCGCGCGATCCGCTACGCGCGCGAAAACAAGGTGCCGTATCTCGGTATCTGCCTGGGCATGCAGCTCGCGGTCATCGAGCACGCGCGGCACCGTGCGGGGCTTGCCGACGCCAACAGCACCGAGTTCGACACTGACACGCCGCACCCGGTCGTCGCGCTGGTGACCGAATGGCAGAATCGCGACGGCACGATCGAGCAGCGCAGCGCGCACTCCGACCTGGGCGGCACGATGCGACTCGGCGCGCAGCCATGCGAGGTGGTGGCCGGCACGCTCGCGCATCGCATCTACGGCACGACGACGGTCGCCGAGCGCCATCGGCACCGCTACGAAGTGAACAATCATTACCTGCCGCGACTCGAGGTTACGGGGCTGGTCGTCGGGGCGCGCGCCAAGAGCCCGATCGCGGGCGATCTGTGCGAGATGGTCGAGCTCGACGACCACCCGTGGTTCTTCGGCTGCCAGTACCATCCGGAATTCATGTCGAATCCGCGACGCGGCCACCCGCTGTTCATCGCCTTCGTCAAGGCGGCGCTCGAACGGCAGCGTATCGCGCAAAGCGAAACGCCCCGCACGCGCGCGCAACTAGTCGCCTAGGCCAACGGGTGGACCTGTGCGGATTCGAGGTCGGGCTGAACCGGCCTCTGTTCCTCATTGCCGGACCTTGCGTCGTCGAGTCGCAGCAGCTGCAGATCGACGTCGCGGGACAGCTCAAGGAAATCTGCGCGGGCCTCGGCGTCCCATTCGTTTTCAAGTCCTCGTACGACAAAGCCAATCGCAGCTCGTCGAAGTCGTTTCGCGGCGTCGGCATGCAGGAGGGCTTGCGCATCCTGGGCGAGGTCAGGCGGCAGGTCGGCGTGCCGGTGCTGACCGACGTGCACGCTGAAGACGAAATTGCCGAGGCTGCCGCGGTCGTCGACGTGCTGCAGACGCCAGCTTTCCTTTGCCGCCAGACCGATTTCATCCACGCAGTCGCCGCGGCGGGCAAGCCGGTCAACATCAAGAAGGGCCAGTTTCTGGCGCCCGAGGACATGCGTAATGTCGTCGCCAAGGCGCGCGAGGCCAGCGGCCGCGACAACATCCTCGTTTGCGAGCGGGGTGCGAGCTTCGGCTATCACAACCTGATCTCGGACATGCGCGCGCTGGCGATCATGCGCGCGACCGGCTGCCCGATCGTGTTCGATGCGACGCATTCGGTGCAGCTTCCGGGGGGGCAGGGCGCGACTTCCGGTGGACAGCGCGAGTTCGTGCCGGTGCTCGCGCGTGCCGCGGTCGCGGCAGGCGTCGCCGGCGTATTCATGGAAACGCACCCAGACCCCGCGAGCGCGTTGTCGGACGGCCCGAACGCGTGGCCGCTCGGACGCATGCGCGAATTGCTGGCGACGCTGGCCGAACTGGATGCGACCGTCAAGCGCTCCGGCTTTGCCGAAGGTTCACTGCTGGCGCAATGAGCAACCGCAAGCCAACGACAAACTTCGGATACCGAGCATGAGCGCAATCGTCGATGTCATCGCCCGTGAAATCCTGGATTCCCGCGGCAATCCCACGATCGAGGCCGACGTCGTTCTCGAATCGGGCATCAGCGGCAGGGCCGCGGTTCCTTCCGGCGCGTCGACCGGGTCGAAGGAGGCGATCGAGCTCCGCGACGGCGACGCCGCGCGCTACGGCGGCAAGGGCGTGCAGAAGGCGGTCGAGAACGTCAACACCGAAATCTGCGAAGCGATCATCGGGCTCGATGCCTCGGAGCAGGCGTTCATCGACCGGACGATGATCGACCTCGACGGCACCGACAACAAGGCCCGGCTCGGCGCCAATGCGATACTCGCGGTTTCCTGCGCGGTAGCGAAGGCCGCGGCCGAGGAATCGACGCTTCCGTTGTATCGGTATCTCGGCGGCGCCGGCGAAATGGCGCTGCCCGTGCCCTTGATGAACGTGATCAACGGTGGCGCGCACGCCAACAACAGCATCGACATGCAGGAATTTATGCTGGTGCCGCTCGGCGCGCCGACGTTTCGGGAGGCGCTACGCTATGGGGCCGAGGTGTTCCACGCGCTCAAAAAGCTGATCGACGCCAAGGGTATGACGACGACGGTCGGCGACGAGGGCGGCTTCGCTCCCAACCTGGCGTCGAACGAGGCAGCGCTGCAGCTGCTGCTCGAGGCGATCGACAAGGCCGGCTACACGCCCGGCACCGATATCGCTCTGGCGCTCGACTGCGCCGCATCCGAATACTACAAGGACGGGATGTACGAGCTCGAATCGGAGGGCGCGAAACTTACCCGTTCGCAGATGGTCGATTATCTCGCGGCGTGGATCGACAAGTATCCGATCATTTCGATCGAGGACGGGATGTCCGAGCACGACTGGGACGGCTGGAAGCTGTTGACCGACAGGTTGGGCAAAAAGGTGCAGATCGTCGGCGACGACATATTCGTCACGAGCACGAAGATCCTGAAACAGGGCATTGCCAGGGGCGTAGCCAATTCGATCCTGGTCAAGATCAACCAGATCGGTACGCTGACAGAGACCTTCGCCGCAATCAGCATGGCGATGCGCGCCGGGTATACGGCGATCGTCTCACACCGCTCGGGCGAGACCGAAGACAGCCTGATCGCCGACATCGCCGTCGGCAGTAATGCCGGGCAGATCAAGGCCGGATCGCTGTCGCGCTCCGATCGCATCGCCAAGTACAACCAGCTGCTGCGCATCGAGGAGGACCTGGGCGACGTCGCCAGTTACCCCGGACGCGCGGCGTTCTACCAGCTCAGGTAGCGAATCGCTTGCGCCTGCTTGGACTCGTTTTCGCGCTGCTGATCCTGGCCCTGCAGTATCCGCTGTGGCTCGGCAAGGGAGGTTGGCTGCGCGTACGCGAGCTCAACGCCCAGGTCGAGGCGCAGAAGGACGTCAACGCCGGACTCAAGGCGCGCAATGCGGCGCTGGATGCGGAAGTCAGCGACCTGAAGCAGGGCACCGAGGCCATCGAGGAACGCGCGCGCTCCGAGCTCGGCATGATTCGCCAGGACGAGGTCTTTTTCCAGCTTCCGCCAGCAACGCCGTCGGGTACGGGCACACCATCCGCGGCGCCGTCATCCCGCTAGTGCGATTCGTACGTCGTTCGGATGTCATGTTGCCGCAGCCGGCGATCCGCCGTGCGTTCCATTGTCAGCCATGCCGCGCATCAGCTCGTCCGACAATCCCCGCCTGAAGGAAGCGGCCCGTCTGATCGCGTCGTCGCGAGAGCGCCGAAAATCCGGCCGTTGCGTACTCGAAGGGGAGCATCTGGTCGATGTCTATTGCCGGCGCTACGGCCCGCCCGAAACGCTGCTGGTCGCCGAATCCGCCGTCGATCGGCCGACGGTGCGCGCGTTGCTGGCCCGCATCCCGCCGGCGCGCACCCTGATCGTCGCCGAATCGGCCTGGGCGGACCTGGCGCAGCTGCCCGCTGCCGTCGGCTTGCTGGCAGTAGTGACCGCACCGGTTCCGGGAGTCGAGCGCGCTGCGGATTTCTGCCTGCTGCTCGACGGCGTTCAGGACCCGGGCAACGTCGGCTCGATGCTGCGCACCGCCGCCGCGGCCGGCGTCGCACAGGTCTTCATGTCGCCGCATTGCGCGTTCGCGTGGTCGCCGAAGGTGCTGCGCGCCGGGCAGGGCGCGCATTTTCACCTGGCGATATTCGAGGGCATCGATCTCGGTGGCTGGGCGCGCGCCTATCGCGGCAAGGTCGTAGCGATGGTCGCGGCCGAAGGCGAGACGCTGTACGAGGCGGACCTGAGCGGGCCGGTGGCCATTGCGATCGGCAACGAGGGCGCAGGACTATCCGACCAGCTCATCGCGGCAGCGCGCCTGCGCGTGACGATTCCGATGCCCGGCGGATTCGAATCGCTCAACGCCGCTGCGGCGGCGGCGATCTCGCTTTACGAGTGCGTCAGGCAACGGGCGCGACGGACGTAGGCCCGCGGCGGCCGAAAAGATGGGCGCCGGCGCGCCGCTTGCGCTAGATCGGCGGCAGGAAAACCGCCGAGAACGTCGCGTCCTCGCGGCATCCGCCGCCGACATTGGGCGCGCTGAAGCTCGCCTCGATGCCGAAGGTCGTCGCCTTGATTTCGGACACTGCTGCCGTCGTCGACAGCCCCGTCGAGCATGAGTAGCTGGCATCGGGGATGCGGTAGAGCTGGCCGAGCTGCTCGAAGGCGCCAGACAGGATGCAGGTCATGCCGCTGTCGCTGTAGTTGAAGGTGAACGTCATCGCATCGCCGATGACTTGCGCGATACCGAGATTGAATCTGTCCGTGTACGCTGGGGCAGCGCAGTTAGAGTAAGTGCCGGCCTGCGTGCCGCTATACGAGCCGGCGATCGGGATCAAAGTCAGTGCCTGCCGCTGGATCGCCTTGACGATCGTGGGACCGCCGGTGAGCGCATAGGTGAGGTTCGCCGTGTAGGCGCTGGTCGGCTGAAACGATGCGGTGCCGACCTGGGCGCTACCGGCGCCGTCGGCGGGATTCCAAGGTGCGGCGAAATACGTGCCGGTCGTCGCGTACAGCGGGCCGTTGAAGTTGCCGTTGGCGTCCTGAGTGACGGCGGCAACATACCAGGTAGGCTTGTTGTCGGGCCCATAGATGAAGAACGTCAGAAACACAAACGCGTCGCTTTGCACGACATTGACACCCCAGCCCCCGCCCGCCGTTGACTGCTCCGCGGGATTGAACCAGATGTCGGTGTAGTCGGAAGCGCCGACGCGAAACGCCGACGCGAGCAGCAAAACCCCGAAGATCAATCGCCGCACTTCGTTCTCCTGAGAACAAAACAAGCCGCAAGTTTAGCAGCGTCGCGACAGCCGCGATGTAACCGAAGGTAACAGCGCATCGATCGCGCTGCGCAGCGGAAGCGCGGGCTGCGCGCCGGCTGACGTACAGGCAAGTGAGCCTGCGGCGACCGCGAAGCGCAGCGCCATCGGACGATCGTCGCCGGCGTCGAGCGCGGCCGCGTAGGCGCCGATGAAGGCATCGCCGGCGCCGGTGGTATCGACCACGCTGATCTGCGGCGCGGCGACGCGGATCTCGTCGTCGCCGAGAACGCTCACCGCGCCGGCCGCCCCTTGCGTGACCACGACCTCGAGCCCGTCGTTGGCTGCTGCCGCCGTCGCCGCGAACGCCGCCGCTTCTGGCGGCCACCCCAGCGCGGACGCCAGCGCATGCGCTTCGCTCTCGTTGATGATCAATGTATCGATCAACGCCAGAAGCTCAAGTGTCAAAGGCCGCGCCGGCGCCGCGTTGAGCACGATGCGCATGCCCGTCCGCATCGCCCGGGCGATCAGCGTCGCGTTGGCCGACGCCGGAACCTCGTGTTGCAGCAACAGTATCGCGTCCTGCCCGAGTACGGCATCGGGGACGGTGCTGGCATCGACCCGATCGTTCGCTCCGGGCACGACAACGATCGTATTTTCCCCGGCGTCATCGACCAGTATGGTCGCGCAGCCGGTCGGTAAATCGACGATGCGCACGCCGGAGAGATCCACAGGGCCATTGCGAACGAGCGCCAGCGCGCTATCCGCTGCAGCGTCGCGTCCTACCGCGCCGCAGAGATGCACGACGCCGCCGGCGCGCGCTGCCGCCAGCGCCTGGTTGGCCCCTTTGCCACCCGGATAGCTGGCAAAGCCGCGTCCGAGCAGGGTTTCACCGGGCGAGGGCAGCCGTTCGACGCGCGTGACCAAGTCGAGGTTAATCGAGCCGAAGACGACGATCATGCCGGTCACGCCGGCGGACAGGTGTCGACCCCGCCTTTGACCAGAAGGATGTTGCCGTAGGGGCGCAGTTTGGCGGTGCGCACGACCGCATAGGCATTGCGGGCGCGGGCGTAGAAGGTCTCGCGTTCAACACTGCCGACGTCGATCGCCACCCTTCCGTGCCGCGCGAAGCCCTTCAGCATTGCCTCATCCCTTGATGCCGCCGTGCGTGAGCCCGACGACGATCTCCTTCTGGATGACGATCGTGAGTAGCAGCACCGGCAGCGTGACGACGATCGCCGCCGCGGCCAGAGGCCCCCACGCCAGCTGCTCGAACGTCAGCACGTTGTAGACGGCGGCCGGCAGCGTGCGCGTCGCGCGCCCGGCCAGCACGGCGCCGAAGACGAAGTTGTTCCAGGAGAAGATGAAGGCGAGAATCGTCGCGACGACGATGCCGGGCCGCGCCAGCGGCAGCGCAACATAGCGAAACGTCGTCCACACGCTTCCGCCGTCGATCAGCGCGGCTTCCTCCAGCTCGCGCGGCAGCGTTTCGAAATGGCCCGCCATCACGTAAACGATGATCGGTACGGTGATCACCAGATGGGTGATGACCAGCGCGGTGAGCGTGTTGCTTAGTCCGAGGAGCTGAAACACGGTGAACAGCGGAATCAGATAGGACAACGCCGGCGTCATGCGGGCAATGAGGATCAGCACCGTCAGCTTGTGCGCCTGCGTGCGCGCGATGCCGTACCCGGCCGGCACGCCGACGGCGAGCGCGACCAGCGTCGCCAGCCCGGACACGACGACGCTGTTCCAGAAATACAGGCCCATCGAATTTTCCGAAAAGACCTGGACGAAATTGCGCAAGGTCAGCTGGCTCGGAATGAATACCGGTGGGTAGGAGAGATTGTCGATCTCGTTTTTCAGCGACAGGGACAGCATCCACAGGAACACCAGGATCGCCGGCGAGACGATGACCAGGACCGACAGCGCGAAGCCGACGCGGCGCAACTTCCTGCGCCAGCGGGCGCGCTTGGCGCCAGGCGCCGGTATCGCGTGTCCCGCGGCTACGTCCATTTGGCCTTCTCCCTGACGTGCAGCAGCAGCAACGCGAGTGCGAGGATGATGACGAAAAAGACGACGACCACCGCCGACGCGTTGCCGACGTTGTAGAAGGCGAACGCCTGCAGATACAGGTAAAGGTTGATCGTCTCCGACGCGGTGCCGGGTCCGCCCTGGCTGATGACGTAGATCGTGTCGAACGCCTTCAGCGCATCGATCGTGCGGATGACGGCGGCGACAATCAGGAACGGTGCGAGCAGCGGCAGCGTGATATAGCGGAACAATTGCCACTCGCTGGCGCCGTCGAGGCGTGCGCTTTCGTAGGGCTCGGTCGGCAGCGCGGCCAGCCCGCCAAGCACGATCAGCATGATCAGCGGCGTCCAGTGCCAGATTTCAACAAGGACGAGGCTCGGAATGACCCAAGTCGGCGAGTAGACCCAGAGCGAAGGCGGCAGTCCGACCAGGCTCAGCAGGTAATTGAGCACCCCCTGCTGCGGGTGGAACATCATCGTCCACACCAGCGCCACTGCGACCGGCGTCGCCATCATCGGCATCGTGAATATCGAGCGCAGCATCCCGCGCAGCGGAAACTCGCGATGGAAGATCAGCGCCGCGACGGTACCCAGGATCAGCGGGAAGACGACCGCCAGCAGCGTGAAGTAGAACGTGTGGACAATCGATTCGAGAAAGCGCTTGTTCGTTGCGAGCTGCGCGTAATTGTCGAAGCCGACAAAATGCGCGACCGACCCGATCCTCCAATCGAACGCGCTCATCCAGACGGTGAACGCCCAGGGGAAGATGATGACGGCGCCGATGACGACCAGCGCCGGCACGGCAAACAGCAGATAGCTACGCCGGCGCCGGGCGAGGAAGCCCGGGCGAGGCGCGGGCGGCGCGATGGCTGCGTTCATCGCCTGGGCCGATGCGACGACCCGCGCCGTCGTCGGGACGACGCGGGGCGTGCGTTCAGGCTTTCTCGGTCTTGTCGAGAACCGGCTGGAACTCGGCGGTCGCCCGTTTCAGCTCGGAAGCGGGGTCGGCGCCGTTGATCATGTTGGTCAGCGCGATGCCGAACGTGTCGCGGAACTCGGTCACCGCAGCGATCACCGGCAAACCAGGTTGCGCGATCTTGGCCGACGCCAGCATGCACTCCACCCACTGCTTCGGCGACTTGAAATCGCTCGACGACTGTGCCGCCGCATAAGCGGACGTGCGCACTGGCGCGCCGGCGGCAGCCTGTAGCATGCGCGTCTGGTTGGCCTTGTTCGATGCCCATTGCAGATAGAACCAGGCCGGGCCTTTTTTCTTGCTGTAGGCCGAAATCCCCTCGCCGTCGGCGAATAGCGCCGAGACCTGCTGCTTCGGGCCGGCGGGCATCACGCCATAGCCGACCTTGCCGACGATCTTCGATTTGGTCGGATCCTCGAGCGGTTGCGCGAAGCCGATGCCATCGAGCCACATCGCGGCCTTGCCCTGCAGAAACAGGCTCTGCGCCTCGTTCCAGTTGTAGCCGGCGACACCCTGCGGGCCGTACTTGGCGAGCATCGTCTGATACATCTTGGCCGATTCGATGGCCTCGGTCGTGTCGGTGAGCAGCTTTCCGTTCTTGTCGATGAAGCCGCCGCCGTAGCCAAGAAGGAAACTCGTCCATACCGGCACGTTGGCATTCTTCAACCCGCGCCCGACAAAACCCGAGACGCCCTTGGCGGGATCGTTGAGCTTGGCGGCGGCGTCGATCATTTGCGCGAACGTCTTCGGGAACGCGACGCCCTTGGCGTCGAACAGCTCCTTGTTGTAATAGACGACCCAGGGATCGAGGTTCAGCGGCAGGCTCATCACCCGGCCGTCCGATTCGACGGCGTAATTGAGCCCGCCCTGCGCGAAGTCGGCGAAGTCGAGATTCGGGTCCGCCAGCGAACGGTCGTTGATCATCGGCCGCAGATCGGTCAGCCAGTTGTTCTTGGCGAACTGGCGCTTTTGCACGTGATATGAAAGCGCGATCACGTCGAAGCTCGGATTGCCGGAGTTGAATTCGATGACGGCTTTTTGCCGCTGCTGCTGCTCGGGGACCATTTCCGAGCCGACAGCGATGCCGGTCATGTCCTCGAATTCCTTGTGGTACTTCGAGAGCAAGTCGCCGCGCGGGCTCTTGACCAGCAGCACCTCGATCTTTTCGCCGTTGAATCGCTTCCAGTTGAATGCGCCCTGCGCCTGCGCACCGAGCAGCGAGGCGCCGGGTATCGCGCCCAGCGCCGCAACGCCTGTGCCGGCTTGCAGCAGCCGGCGCCGCAAGGCGTCGGTGCGATCATCGCGGATAGGGTGAGTCATCGTAGTCCTCCTCCGGTGGCGTTATGTGACGATGATCGGAGCAGCGCGGCGCCACCACCATCGCGCCGCAAGCACGGCTCCGATCATACCCGACGGCGCGCTGCCTAGTGGATGACATCGAGCCCGGAAAAGACCTCGATCAAGCGTTCGGCGCTGCAGCCCGGTGCACGGGCCACTTCCAGAATTCTCGCCTCGCGTTCCGCAACCTGTTGCGCCGCTGCGGGCAATCCGGCCACCGCACCGGCCGGCACGATGACCGCGCCGTGCCTGTCGGCGTGAACGATCTCGCCCGATCGGACCCGCATGCCCAGGACGTCGATCACGCCGCCGAACTCGACGACGTGGGCGTACGCGTGCGACGGGCCAATGCTGCCGGCCAGGAACTGGAAGCCTTGCGCCCATTGATCGATGTCGCGCACCGAGCCGTTGGTCACGAGCCCCAACGCGCCCAGCCCGCGATGGATAGCCGACTGCACCTCGCCCCAGAACGCCCCGTAGCCTGCATCGGGACCGTCGAGGTCTTCGATCAGGACCACCGATGGCTTGCGTCCGGCATCGATGTAACGGTAGTAGTCGTGACGCAATCGGTGGAGCTCTTCGGCGGATTGCTGCGGCGCCTGCTTCGCCCGGATGCGGCCGGTGCGCGCGAACCCCACGATCGGTCGCATTGCCGGAAAGCCGCAATGCGCGGGCCTCGTCGTGTAGCCCCGCGCCCGGGTCGCCGGCAACAGGACTTCGAGGGCGTTGCATATCGTCGGCGTATCGAATGCCGCCAGCGCGGCGATCGCGTCGGCGTCAGGCTCGATGGTGCTCACTTGGGGCCTCCTTCAGCTTTGTCTGGCGGCATCGCGCGCGGCAATGATCCCAGTTCCGGCGACAGCCTGATGCAGCGCGCGGGCATCGGCGGTCGACAGTGGCAGCAGCGGGGCGCGCAACGCCCGCCAGCTTGCATCGCCGGTAAGTTCGGCCTGCAAGGATTTGAGCGCACCGAAAATCGGAAACGGCGCGATTGCCGCGAGGAAGCGCTCGATCAGCGTCAGCTCGTCGCCCGAATTCGGCTCGAGCGAGCGATCATAGAGCTGCCGCAGCAGGCCCGGATAGAGGTTGGCGATGCCGCAGATCGTGCCCGCGCCGCCAAGCTTGCGCAGCGCCGGCAGGTGCGGCTCGTGTCCGACGAAAATCGACAAGCGAGGAAGCGCGGCCACCAGTGCGCGAGAATTGTCGAAATTGCCGGAGCTATCCTTGACGCCGGCGACGATAACCGGATACGCGGCGGCGAGCCGCGACAGCATCGGCACCGATACACCGACGCCGCTGACCTGCGGGATATGGTAGAGGTACAGGCGCAGCCGATCGTCGGCGACGTCATCGATCAACTTCGCGTACGCCGCGTATATCCCTTCATCGCTGACATCCTTGAAGAAGAACGGTGGCAGCACCAGCGCGCCCGCACATCCGGCGGAAACCGCGTGCCGCGTGAGCTCGATCGCGTCCGGCAGCGCGGCGCACCCGGTCGCGGCCAGGATGCGCTGCGGCGCGACGCCGGCCGCGAGCAGCGCCTCGAGGCCTGCCCGCCGCTCGGCGACCGAGAACGATTGGCCTTCGCCGGTCGTACCGAATGGGGCGATGCCGTCGATGCCGGCCGCGAACAGGCGCTGCGCATGCGACGCGAGCCGCGCCGCGTCGAGTGCGCCCAGCGCATCGAGCGGACTCAAGGTCGCGCACCAGAGGCCTTGCAGCCGCGGATTCATTCGTTGCAATGTCTTCCTGTGCTTTTGCACTTCGGCCCCGATGCGGGGAACATGGCAGTCGCGCCGCGTCCGCATTTGTGACGGAGCGGGCTGCCGACGGCGTCGACAATGAATTCTAGTCTCAGACAGCGGTTGTACGCCAACGCCCCGGGTTTCGGCGGCGCGCCGCTGGGCAACCTGTTCCACGCCGTCGCGGAAGATGATGCGATCGCGCTGGTGCGGCATGCGCACGCCGTCGGCGTTCGCTATTTCGACACGGCGCCGCATTACGGCAACGGCCTGTCGGAGATCCGGATCGGCAAGGCACTCCGCGGTATCGCAAGAGACAATTACCTGCTGTCGTCGAAGATCGGCAGGATTCTCGTAGCCGACCGCGCCGCGCCGCGCGAGCAGAATGGCTATGTCGGCGTGCTGCCGTACCGGCAGCGCTGGGACTATTCGCGCCGGGGCACGCTGCGCTCGATCGAGGACAGCCTGCAGCGCCTTGGCGTATCCCGACTCGATATCGTCTACATTCACGACATCGATCGCAATACGCACGGCACCGCGTATGCGCAGTGCTTCGAGGACGTAGTGGCCGAAGCGATCCCGGCGCTGGCCGAAATGCGAGAAGCCGGTCTGATCGGCGGCTTCGGGCTCGGCGTCAACGATATACGTGTCTGCGTCGACGTGCTGGCGCGGGTCGATCTGGACATTCTGCTGCTGGCGGGCCGCTATACGCTGCTTGACCAGACTGCGCTCTCCGAGCTCTTGCCGCTCTGCGTGCGGCGCGACGTCGCGATCGTCATCGGCGGCCCGTACAACTCCGGCATCCTCGCCACCGGCGCACATCCGGCCGATGGCACCGTACCCTATTTCAACTACGCGCCGGCGCCGGCCGAGCTGGTCGCACGTGTTGCCGCGATCGAAGCCGTCTGCGCCGAGTTCGACGTGCCGCTGCGCGCGGCCGCGCTGCAGTTTCCGCGTGCGCATCCGGCCGTCATCAGCGTCGTTGCCGGCGCACGGACGATCGAGGAATTGGACCAGAACCTCGAGCTCGCCGCCCGTACTGTGCCAGTGGCGTTCTGGCAGGCACTGCGCGATCGTGGGCTGATCGCGCCAGACGCGCCGCTTCCGCATAGCAATTGATGATGCGGGTCGACGCACACCATCACGTCTGGCGGCTCGACCGTGGCGATTACGGCTGGCTCAAGGGGACAAAAGGACTGCTGCCGATCTGTCGCGACTTCGGCCTCGACGAGTTGAAGCCCATGCTGCTCGCCGCAAACGTCGACACCACCGTGCTCGTACAGGCGGCACCGACACTCGCCGAGACGCACTTCCTGCTCGACGTCGCGCGCGACAGCGGGGGCCTGGTGGGCGGCGTCGTCGGCTGGGTCGATCTGGCCGGTGGCGACGCGATCGGCGTGCTGAGCGCGCTCGCCACCGATCCGCTGCTCAAAAGCGTGCGGCCGATGCTGCAGGACCTGCCCGATTCGTCCTGGATCGCGCGGCCCGAAGTGCAGCCGGCGCTGACCGCGCTGCCGGCGCTGGGCCTGCGCCTGGACGCGCTGGTGACGCCGCGGGAGCTCAAGCCTCTGCTCGCCACACTCGTGCGCCATCCCGACCTAGCGGTCGTCATCGATCATTGCGCCAAGCCCGACATCGCGCGCGGTGCGTGGCAACCCTGGGCCGACGACCTCGCGGCGATCGCGCGACGCACGGGCGCGTATTGCAAGCTCTCCGGCGTCGTCACCGAAGCCGGAGCTGGGTGGAGCGTCGAGGCACTCCGCCGCTACGTCGCGCATGTACTCGAAGCGTTCGGCACCGACCGGGTGCTCTGGGGCAGCGACTGGCCGGTTCTCACGCTGGCGGCAAGCTACGCCGATTGGATCGGGGCCAGCGATGCGCTGCTTTCGGGGCTGACGGTCGCGGAGCGCGACGCCATCTACGGCGGGAATGCGCGGCGTTTCTACACTCTACTGGTCTAGAAAATGTGCCGCTGCACGCCAGCCCGGTGCAGGATCGTCGTCGCGATCTCCTCGATCGAGCGGGCCGTCGTATCGAGCATCGCCACCCGCTCGCGCTGCATCAGGACTTCCGCCTGGTGAACCTCATAGCGGCAATTTTCCAGCGACGCGTACTTGCTCGCCGGCCGGCGCGCCTCGCGAATCTGCTGCAGGCGCTCGGGATCGATCGTCAGGCCAAACAGCTTGTCCCGGTACGGCAGGATCGACGCCGGCAGCTTCTTGTCGACAAAATCATCGGGCGTGAGCGGAAAATTCGCCGTGAGGATGCCGAATTGGAGCGCGAGATAGAGCGCAGTGGGCGTCTTGCCGCAGCGCGAGACGCCGATCAGGATCAGCTGCGCCTTGGCGAGATCGCGCGTCGTCGCGCCGTCGTCGTGCGCTTGCGTGAAATTGATCGCCTCCATCCGCGCAAAATACTCGAGGCTGTTGGCGATGCCGTGCGTACGCCCGGCCGCATGCGAAGACTTGACGCCGAGCTCGGACTCCAGCGGCGCGATGAAGACCTGGAAAAGATCGAGCACCAGCGCATTGGCCCGGCCGAGCTGCGCGCTCATCGTATCGTCGACGATCGAACTGAACACCAGCGGGCGGCGGCCTTCCGCCGCGGCGTTCGCGTCGATCCGGCGCAGGATCTCGTCGATCTTTTCCGGTGTGTCGACGAAAGGAATCGTTTGCCGCAGGAAGCTCAAGCCTTCAAATTGCGACAGCAGGCTGTTGCCGAGCATTTCGGCGGTGATGCCGGTGCGGTCGGAAACGAAAAATACCGTACGCCGGTCGGGCATCCCTACCAATCTTTCCATACCGCCGTCAGGCCTGCCGGCAGCGGCGGCATGTCGCCGAGATCGGCCCAGCCTTCGCCCGGTCCGTGATAGTCCGAGCCGCTCGACGCCAGCAAGCCGAAGCTTCGCGCGTGGCGTGCATATTCGGCAGTCTGCTCGAGCGTATGGCTGGGCGACACGACTTCGATCGCATCGCCGCCGGTCTCCCTGAACTCACCGAGCAGCTCGCGCATCGCCTGCGAGTCGACTTTGTAGCGTGCCGGATGCGCGAGCACCGCCTGGCCGCCGGCTTCGTGGATCCAGCCGATGGCCTCGGTCATCGTCGCCCACTCGTGCTCGACGTGGCCGGGCATGCCGGTGACCAGATAGCGCTTGAAGACTTCCTTGGTTTCGCGCGCGTGACCGGTCTCGACCAGAAAGCGCGCGAAATGCGTGCGGCTGATCAGGCGCTCGCTCGTCACGTATTTCATCGCGCCTTCGTAGGCGCCCGGGATGCCCGCGGC
Organism: Betaproteobacteria bacterium; assembly: GCA_040005975.1. Lineage (GTDB taxonomy): Bacteria > Pseudomonadota > Gammaproteobacteria > Burkholderiales > Casimicrobiaceae > PALSA-1003. Next base: position 32,162 of record JBDTXW010000001.1, read on the forward strand.
CGCTAGCGAATCGGCAATGCGGCGTGC
>JBDTXW010000002.1:0-31363 GCA_040005975.1 Betaproteobacteria bacterium
AGCACCTGCATGCTCTCGCCCTGCACGTCCATGCCGCAGCCGCTGCCGTGCGTCAGTGCGACGACGCCGTCGACGTGAGGAAACTGCGCCAGCGCCGCGCTCTTGAAGGCGTCAGCGATGCCGTGCGCGACGGTCGCCGAGCAATTCACCGTCGACAGGATGCCGATGTAGTTGCGTGTCGCGACGCGTCCGCCGGGGCGGACGATGCCCATGAACGTCGCCGGTGATTCGACATACTGCGTGGGCTTCACGTCCGCGCCGATTGCGTAATCGCGGGAAAAATCGCCCATCGCCAGATTGTGCAGGTGGACGTGCTCGCCGGCCGCGATCGGCCGCTTGGCGAAGCCGATGATCTGGTTGTAGCGCTTGACCGGTTCGCCGATCGCGATGGCGCGCGTGGCGACTTTGTGCCCGGGCGGAATCAAGCCCGAGATCGTCACGTGCTCGTCGAGCAGGACGGTGCCCGAGACCAACTGCTGGCGTGCGATCACGACGTCGTCGGCGGGGTGCAGGCGGATCGTGAATGAAGTCTTGGTCAGCATCGCGAAACTCCAATCTCTCAGGCGGCGACGACCTGCACCTTGGTGCTCTTCGTTTTGTCCTTCGCCAGTTCGAATGCCTTGACCGCGTCCTGCAGCGGGAACTGCCCCGACAGCAGGGGCTTCACGTCGACGCGGCGCGACGACAGGTAATCGACCGCCCAGTCGAACTCGATGCCCCAGCGGAACGCGCCCTTCAGTTCGAGCTCCTTGGCCATGATTTCGTTGACGACGAACGGCAAAGGCTCGTGCGGAATCGTTCCGACCTGCACGATCGTGCCGCCGCGCTTCGCGGCGGCGACGCAGGACTTGAGCGCGGCGAAGCTTCCCGAAACCTCGAACGCGACGTCGTATTGCGGTGCCGCCAGCGCGTCCGGCTCGCGGTCGGCGCGTATCGTCCGGTCGGCGCCGACCTGCCGGGCGGTGGCGAGCGGCCGGTCGAGGACATCCGACACCGCGATGTGCTTGGCGCCCGCCAGGCGCGCTGCGATCACCGTCAGGCAGCCGATCGTCCCCGCGCCGGTGATCAGCACCGACTTGCCGAGGAGCTGCGGGCCGCGATTGACTGCGTGCAGTGCCACCGCCAGCGGCTCGGCAAACGCGATCTCACCCAGCGAGACGTCGGCGGCCACCGGATAGCACTGCCGCTCGCCCATGACGAAATATTCGCAGAACATGCCCTGCACGTGCGGGTAGATGCTGGCGCTGCCCAGAAAGCGCATGTTGCGGCAAAGCTGCTCGCGGCCCTCGCGGCAGTAGTCGCACTGGCCGCAGGCGTGCGAAGGGCTGACGGCGATATTGTCGCCCGGCTTGACGCGCGTGACGCCGGGGCCGACCTTGGCGACGACACCCGAGGCCTCGTGCCCGGGGATCAGCGGCTCGCGAATCACGAAGCTGCCGTTTCGCCCCTCGTAGTAGTAATGTAGGTCGGAGCCGCAAATACCTCCGGCGCCGAGCCGGATCAATACCTGTCCGGGACCGACCTCGGGCAGCTCGGCGGGTTCGATGCGCAGGTCTTCCTTGGCATGAATGCGGCAGGTCAGCATGATCGTTCTCCGTAGCGCCGGTCGCGTGGCTACTGCCGCGCATCCCAGCCGGTGTTAAAGCGCTTGTAGGCCTTGTTCAGGTGCTTCCGCATCGCATTCCTCGCTTCGTCGGCGTCGCGCGCGACGATCGCCTTGAGCACGTCGCGATGCTCGGTGATCGCAGCAAACCAGAGCTCCGGGCTGTCGTAGTGGTGCTCGAGCTGTGCGAACAGCGGCCCCATCCGTTCTTCCCAGAGCATTTTCAGCACTGCCACCAGCGCGCCGTTGCCGGTGGCCTCGGCGACGCGCAGATGAAACAGACGATCAGCGGCCAGCGGCTGCACCTCGTCGGTCTCCATGATCCGCTGCATCTGCGTCAGCGCTTCCTCGATTGCGACGATCTGCTCTTTCTTTGCCGACTTGGCGGCCAGTGCTGCGCACTCGCCCTCGATGATCCAGCGCGCGCGCAGCAGCTCGAACGGTCCCGATGCGGCCTGCACTTCGCCGCCGTGGCCATTGCCGGCGCCGACGACGTAGATGCCCGAGCCGATCCGCACTTCGACCAGGCCCTCGACTTCCAGAGCGATCAGCGCTTCGCGCACCGACGGCCTCGATACGCCGAGCTGCCGGGCCAGATCGCGCTCCGGCGGTAGCCGTTGCCCTGCCGTGTATTCGCCCGACCGAACGAGCGACCGGATCTGGTCGGCGATCTGCCGATACAGCCGGCGGGGCTCGATACTCTGGATGGGCATGAGGGTGGCCGCGCCGGTCGCCCGCGTGAGGCGGGCGGGTTCGCGGCAGACAGGCGTAGCTAAGCAAAATACACCGATTTGGTCAAGTGGTCTTACCAATTTTCGGCGCCGCTTTGCTAAACTCGAAGCCGACGAACCACGAAAGGCGTCGCTTGAGCGGACGACTCGCAGGCAAGCTGGCACTGATCACCGCCGCCGGGCAGGGCATCGGCCGTGCCGCGGCGCTGGCGATGGCGCACGAAGGCGCCAGCGTCTGGGCGACCGACGTGAAACCCGGATTGCTCGAGCAGTACCGCGGTGTGGCCAACGTCAGCACCCGGGTGCTCGACGTGCTCGACGACGCGGCCGTGCGCTCGGCCATCGACGCGTTGCCCCCGCTCGACGTGCTGTTCAATTGCGCCGGCTACGTGCATCACGGCACCGTGCTCGACTGCACGCCGAAGGATTGGGCTTTCAGCTTCGACCTCAACGTGCGCGCGATGTACATCACGATCCAGTGCGCGCTGCCGAAGATGCTCGACCATTGCGCCAAGACCGGTGGAAGTGCCAGCATCATCAACATGGCTTCGGTCGCCGGCTCGCTCAAAGGCATTCCGAATCGCTTTGCCTACGGCGCGAGCAAGGCGGCGGTCGTCGGCCTGACCAAGTCGGTGGCGGCCGACTTCGTCGCCAAAGGCATACGCTGCAACGCGATTGCCCCCGGCACCGTCGACACGCCGTCGCTGCACGAACGGATCAACGCGTTGCCCGACCCGCTCGAAGCGCGCCGCAACTTTATTGCGCGCCAGCCGATGGGCCGGCTCGCCACGCCGGAGGAGATCGCTCCGGTCGTCGTCTTTCTCGCCTCGGACGAGTCGGCGTTTGCGACCGGAACCGTCTATTCGGTCGACGGCGGAATGACGATATGACGCGGGTCCCGCATCGCCGTCCGTGCCTCGACAGGCTCGGCACGAATGGCGAATCGCTCAACCATTCGTCCTGAGCCGGCCGAAGGGCGAACCCGATGGATCACAGACGATGAAACTCGTACGCTACGGCCCTTCAGGCAAGGAAAAGCCCGGACTGATCGACGCCGATGGCAAGTTGCGCGACTTGTCGCGCAAAATTCGCGACCTCGACGCAACGACGCTCACGCCGGCCAAGCTCAGGGAACTGGCGAAACTCGACACCAAACGGCTGCCGCCGGTCAAAGGCAAGCCGCGATTCGGACCCTGCGTCGCCACGCCGTCGAAATTCGTCGCCATCGGGCTCAACTACATCGATCACGCCAAAGAGACCGGCGCGCCGATCCCCGAGCACCCGATCGTCTTCTTCAAGTCGCAGACCTGCATCGTCGGCGCGAATGACAACGTGATGCTGCCGCAGGGTTCGGTGAGCACCGACTGGGAGGTCGAGCTCGGCGTCGTCATCTCGCGCATCGCACGGCAGGTGGCCGAAAAGGACGCGCTGAAGTACGTCGCAGGCTACTGCATCGTCAACGACGTCTCCGAGCGCGAGTTCCAGATGAAGCGCAGCGGCTCGCAATGGAACAAGGGCAAGGGCTGCGACACCTTCGGCCCGATCGGCCCTTATCTGGTGACGACCGACGAGATCCGGGACCCACAGAAACTCGACATGTGGCTCGACGTCAACGGCGTGCGGCGCCAGACAGGCAACACCCGGACGATGATCTTCGGCATCGCCGCGCTGGTCGCCGACGTGTCGCGCTACATGACGCTGCTGCCGGGTGACGTCATCACGACCGGAACACCGCCCGGCGTCGGCCTGGGTATGAAGCCGACGCCGCAGTACCTGAAGGCGGGCGACGTCGTCACCTTGGGCATCCAGGGTTTGGGCGAGCAGCGCCAGAAGATCGTCGCGTTCCGAAAAGGTCGTTAGCCGGCAACAGACTGTGATCGGCAACGATGCCACGCGCGCGGTGTCGCGCGACGCTTTCCTGTATCCGCCGCTGGCCGCGAGCCGCACCGGACGCCTCCAGCTCGACGCCTTGCACACGATGTACTGGGAGGAATCGGGCAATCCGCGCGGCGTGCCGGTCGTCTTCCTGCACGGTGGACCCGGCGGCGGCAGCTCGCCCGATCATCGCCGGTTCTACGACCCGGCGCACTACCGGATTATCGTCTACGACCAGCGCGGCGCCGGCCAGTCGACGCCGCTCGGCGAGTTGCGCGAGAACACGACACCGCGCCTCGTCGGCGACATCGAGCGGCTTCGCGAGCATCTCGGCATAGAGCGGTGGATGCTGTTCGGCGGATCGTGGGGCTCGACTCTTGCGCTGGCCTATGCCGAGAGGCATTGGGAACGCGTGCTGGGACTCGTGCTCCGGGGTATTTTCCTCTGCCGGCCGCAGGAGATTCACTGGTTTCTCTATCAGATGCGCTTCATGCAACCGGAAGCATGGCGGAGCTTCACCGAATACTTGCCGGTGGCCGAGCGTGGTGACCTCCTCGCCGGATACCATCGCCGCCTGATCGATCCCGATCCGGCTGTGCACATGCCGGCCGCGCACCGCTGGAGCCGCTACGAAGGCTCGTGCTCGACCCTGCTGCCCGACACCGAGCTGGTCTCGCATTTCGACGAGGATGCGGTCGCGCTGGCGATCGCGCGCATCGAGGCCCATTACTTCGTCAACCGGATCTTTCTGCCGGACAACGCATTGCTCGCGGGGATCGAGCGCATCCGCCACCTCCCCTGCACGATCGTGCAAGGCCGTTACGACCTGGTCTGCCCGATCCTTTCGGCCGACGAGCTGCACCGCGCCTGGCCAGAAGCCGAATACATCATCGTCGGGGACGCCGGTCACTCGGCGCGCGAGCCCGGCATCGCACGCGAGCTGGTCGCGGCAACCGATCGCTTTCGCAGGCGTCCGGACGGCGCGGCCGCGCGCTAGCGCCGGCTTTTCGCACAGCCGATCGTCTGCGCTGACTGGCCCTATCGGCGCTACGGCTTGTCTGCCTCACCGTCGGGCGAAACGCGAAATGCGGTCACCTGAAACGAAAGACCGATGTCGTCGCCGACGATGCCCATCGCGTAGTTCATGCCGAAGTCGGAGCGCTTGATGACCGTGTCGACCTCGGCGCCGCAGCCGTCGCGGCCGCTGTCCGGATCCTTGCCGCAATCGAGCCGAACGACGTGCAGCGCGACCGACCGGGTGACGTTGTGCATCGTCAACTCGCCGGCGACGCCGACCAGCCTCGCGCTGTCGAAGTTGAGTTGGGTCGAGCGAAAGCGCACGACTGGGTAGCGCGCGGTATCGAACATGTCCTCCCCACGCAGAAAGGCGTCGCGCGCGGCCCACCCGGTGTCTATCGACGACGCGTCGACGACGAAATCGATCCGGCCGGTACGCGCGTCGGGATCGAGAACGATCGTGCCGCGCGTGCGGCCAAAATGCCCGCGCTGCATCGACAGGCCCATATGGCTGACGACGAATTGCGCGCTGGTCAGCTCGGGATCGACGCGATAGACATCTGGCGCGCTCCCTGCGGCGGTTGCGGCAAACGGGGCCGGCGCGATCAGTGCCGCGAGCAGCACCGCGGCCACCTTGCGCCCCGTTGCGGTTGGGAACATCGCGCGATAGTCGGCTGCGACGGGGAACGGAGAACTATTCGCGGTATGCCTCGACCGGGATTGTGATCTTGACGTTGTCACCCGACGATCCGCCGATGCCCGTCTTCATGCCCCAGTCGGAGCGCTTGATCGTCGTCGTCACTTCCGCGCCGCACATCGGCTTCTTGTTGAACGGATTTTCGCCGCACTGGAAATCGGCGACCTTCAGCGTGACCGGTTTGGTTACGCCGAGCATCGTCAGCTCGCCGTCGACACCAGTCAGACGATCGCCATCGAAGTGCATGGCGGTCGACTTGAACGTCATCGTCGGGTACTTGGCGACGTTGAAGTAGTCCTCGGCCTTGAGGGTGCTGTCGAGCCGCGGGTCGTGCGAGTGGATCGACGTCGTGTCGATCGTCACGTCGATGCTGCCCTTCTTCGCTTCACGGTCGAGCGTGATCTTTCCGGTCGACTTGGTGAACTCGCCGCGCTGCGTCGAGAAGATCGTGTGCCGGATCTCGTACGCCGGCTGCGAATGCACGGGGTCGGTGACGTAGGTTTCCTCGGCGGCGAAGGCAGCACCCGCGAAGACCCCGAGCAGAAGTGCGATGGCCGTCGCGCCGGGCTGTCTGGGCATGAATGACTCCTTGGAATGAAAAGGCGTTGGCTCGCGGCCGATCGGGACAACAGTCGCCGCGCCGCGATTATTCCATGCCCGGCGGGCGGTGCTATTTGACCGGCGGCAGTACCATGCGCACTTGCACGGTGACCTCATTGGCCACGGTGTCGGGGTCAGCCCAGTCGGCGTCGCCGATGCGGAAATCGAGCCGCTTGATCGTGAACGAGCCCTCGGCGACGCTGTTGCCCGAGCCGTCCTTGCCGAGCGCGAACGGGACGACGGCGTCGTGGGCGATGCCTTTCAAGGTCAGCTTGCCCGCCACCTCATACTTGCCGCCGCCCAAGTCCTTGATCGAGGTCGACGCGAAGCGTGCGACCGGAAACTTCGCGACGTTGAACCACGACGGGCGCTTGACCTCGGTTTCGGCTTCGTCGCTGGCCAGATTGACGCTGCCGAGCTCGATGTCGAACTCGGCCTTCGAGTGGGCCAGGTCGCCAGGCAGGAAAACGATATTGGCCTTCCAGCGGCGAAAGCTTCCTTCGACGTTAACGCCCATCTGCTTGGATACGAACCGGATCTCGCTCTTGTCGATCAGCACGCCTTCGGCGCCGGCCTGGCCGGCAGCGAGCAGCATCATCCCGAGTGAAGGAATAAACGAGCGCAGTCGCATTAGCGTGGACCTTTCCCCTGGATTGCCGACCGCCACGGTGGCAGCATCCGCGTCAGTACGGCGTCGCGATCGATGAAATGGTGCTTGAGCGCTGCCGCGGTATGGACACAGACCAGCGAGAATAGCGTGAAGTTCAACGTCAGGTGCAGCGCCAAGAGCGCGCGCGCCAGTTCGCGGTCCTTGGGGACCAGGTCGGGCAGCGGAAAAAGGCCCAGGTAGACGACCTGTACGCCTGTCGACGAGCTGTAGATCCACCCCGACAGAGGGGTGAGCAGCAGCAACACATAGAGCGCGCCATGGACCCACAATGACGCCCGCCGCTGCCATGCCGGCATCGTCGACAGCGGGCGCGGCGCGGCATGGTTCGCGCGCCAGCCCAGGCGGAGGCAGGTCAGCAGAAATACGGTGATGCCGATCCACTTGTGCAACGCGTACCACTGCAGCTTCGTTCGCCCGAGCGGTAGCCCGACCATCGACACGCCGACGGTAAAGCTGCCGGCGATCAGCAGCGCCGTTAGCCAATGCAGCGCGATCGCGATGCCGCCGTATTGCTCGGCGCCCCGGCCCGGCGCAATTGCCTGCAAGTCGTCCATGCCGGACCTTGTAATGCGATCGGCAGCGCTCTGTCAACGCTAAGGATACCGAAGGCAATGCGCCGCTATAATGAACCGATCATCATGATGGCCAAGTTGCAGCCGACACCTGTCGCCGCGACGGCGGGGAACGCCGAGTGGCTCGCCCGCAGCCGCGCCGCAGTCTGGCATCCATGCACGCAGATGAAGCGGCACGAGACGCTGCCGCTGGTGCCGATCGCACGGGCCCATGGCGCATGGCTCGTCGATTTCGACGGCAGGCGCTATCTCGATGCGGTAAGCTCGTGGTGGGTCAATCTGTTCGGTCACGCGCACCCGAAAATCAACGCGGCGATCGCATCCCAGCTCGGTGATCTCGAGCACGTGATGCTCGCCGGCTTCACGCAGCGTCCGGTCGTCGAACTCTCCGAGCGGCTCGCCGCGCTCGCGCCGGGACGGCTCGGTCACTGCTTCTACGGCTCAGACGGCGCTTCGGCGGTCGAGATCGCGCTGAAGATGAGCTTTCACTACTGGCGCAATCGCGGCGAGACCGGCAAGACCGGCTTTATCGCGCTCGAGCGGGGGTACCACGGCGAAACGCTGGGCGCGCTGTCGGTCACCGACGTTGCGTTGTTTCGCGATGCCTACGCGCCGCTGTTGCGGCAACACGCGGTGTTGCCGTCGCCCGATGCGCGGCTCGCGCGGAACGGCCAGACGACGCGCGACCATGCGCTCACCGCGGCGGCCGCGCTGGAAGCGCATCTGGCCGAGCATCACCGGGGACTCGCCGCGCTGATCGTCGAGCCGCTGGTCCAGGGCGCCGCGGGCATGGCGATCTACGATCCGGCCTACCTCGAACGAGCACGCGCGCTATGCACGCGCTACGGCGTCCACCTGATCGCCGACGAGATCATGACCGGCTTCGGCCGCACCGGCACGATGTTCGCCTGCGAGCAGGCCGGCATCGCGCCCGATTTCCTCTGCCTGTCGAAGGGATTGACCGGCGGCTATCTTCCATTGTCGGTGGTCCTGACGACCGACGAGGTCTACGCGGCGTTCTACGACGACGAGCTTGCGCGGGGCTTCCTGCATTCGCATTCGTACACCGGCAATGCGCTTGCCTGTCGCGCTGCGCTGGCTGTGCTGGACCTGTTTCGCGACGAGGACGTCATCGTCGCCAACCGGGCTCGTGCGGCGACGCTCGGCGCGATGGCACAGCCGCTGGCCGCGCATCCGAAAGTCAGCGCCTTTCGCCATCTGGGCATGATCTGGGCGTTCGAAGTCGACAGCCGGCGCGAGGACTTCGCCTCGTGGTGCTTTACCGCGGCGCTGCAGCGTGAGATGTTGCTGCGCCCGATCGGGCACACCGTCTACTGGATGCCGCCGTACTGCCTGAGCGACGACGAGATGGCACTGCTGGCGGCGCGCACACTGGAGATCGTCGAATGCGCCTGATGCGCGGCACCCTCCTGCGCGTGGTGTTCGCAGCCGCGCTCCTGGCGGAAGCCGGCGTGGCTGCCGCCGGATTGCCGCCGCTGGTCGCGCGCGCCTTTGTCGAACAGCATATCCCGCTCGGCGCCGTAAGCGCCTACGTGCAGGAGCTCGGCAAGACGCGGCCGGTATTTTCGCACCAACCCACGCGGGCGATGAGTCCGGCCTCGACGATGAAGCTGGTGACGACATTCGCCGCGCTGGAGCTGCTCCATCCCGACTACCGCTGGAAGACCGAGGCATACGCCGACGGAAAGATCGACGGCGGCGTGCTGCAGGGCGACCTGGTGCTCAAAGGCTATGGCGATCCGAAGATCACCGTCGAGCAATTCCAGGAGCTGGTGGCGCGGCTGCGGGCGACCGGCCTTTACACGATACGCGGTGACCTGATCGTCGATCGCAGCTACTTTGCGCCCACGCCGTATGACCCCGGCGCGTTCGATGCCGAGCCGCTCCGTCCGTACAACGTCGGGCCCGACGCCCTGCTGGTCAATTTCAAGAGCGTGCGCTTCGCGTTCGCGCCGAACGCGGCCGGCGATGCGGTCGAGATTCGCGCCGAGCCGGCGCTTGCCAACATCGCCGTGCACGGAGCGCCTCGCCTCGTCGCCGGCGAATGCGGCGACTGGAAAGCCGGCCTGCTGGCGGCGTTCGACGCCCGCGACGACGGCGCAAACATAAGCTTCGGCGGCGACTATCCGGCCGCGTGCGGCGAACGCGACTGGTTCATCGCGCTCCTCGACCCGCCGCACTATGTGCTCGGCGCGTTCGCGCGCATGTGGGCCGATGCCGGCGGCAGCTTCGCCGGCACCGTGCGCGACGGCCGCGCGCCGCCAGGGACACTCCCGATCGCGGTCCTGCAATCGCCGCCGCTGTACGACGCCGTGCGCGACATCAACAAGCTCTCGAACAACGTGATGGCGCGGCAACTTTTCCTGACGCTGGCGACGACGCTGCGACCGCCGCCGGCGACCGCGGCCAACGCGGGCCACGCCATCGAGCGCTGGCTTGAGCGCCACAAGCTCCGCTTCCCCGAGCTGGTGCTCGACAACGGCTCGGGACTGTCGCGGCGCGCGCGCATTTCGGCACAGAGCATGGCGCGGCTGCTGATCGCGGCCGACAGGAGCGACGTGCGCGACGAATATGTGAGCTCTCTCGCGGTCGCCGCAACGGACGGCACCGTCAGGAGGCGCTTCCTGAGCGACGACGTCGCCGATCAGGCATTTCTGAAGACCGGGACGCTCGAAGGCGTGCGCGCAATCGCCGGATACGTATTCGATCCTGCCGGACGACGATTTGTCGTCGTCTGCTTTGTCAACCATCGCAACGCGTTGCGCGCGCAGCTCCCGCTCGACCTTCTGGTGCAATGGGTGTACGACCACGGCCACGACGCGGCGCAGCGCGCCGCCCGCTGATTCCGCTCGGTCACATGCCCGGCACGGGCTTGCTGTCCTTGAACAGAACATAGCCGCGGATCAGCCGGTAGAGCACCCAGATCGTTGCCGCGATCCAGATGCCGATGGCGATCGGTATGCCGATCAAGGTCACCACCGCCAGCCAGCCCACGATATTCCACAGTACCGAGAACCAGAACGTGCGGATCAGCCATCGGTAATGCGACTGCAGCCACGTTCCGGCCGCTTCGCCGCGCTTCACGTAGGCGAGGATCAACGCGATGATGCCGATCAGTCCGAGCAGCGGGGTGCTCAGCAAGCCTGCCGAGACAAGGCCGGCGACCGCCGCGACGGCGAACAGCGCATAGACGACAAGGGTCGTCGAAATCAGCGCCGGCGACGGGACGCTCGCGTCGACCGGTGAAGCTTGCGGTGTAGAAAAATCGCTCATAATTGCGCTCCTCCCCAATGGGTTGGTCGGTAAATCTACACGCCCTGTACCAGGGTTCTGTCGGTGTCGGCGAACTTGCTCAGGCGTAGCGGCGGCCGTCTTTGTGCGCGCCGTACTCGCCGACGCCGTCGTTGCACCAGATCAGGTCGTCATCCGGGTAGAAACAGCTGTCGCCCTCGATGCGGTTGCCGATCTCGAGATAGCTTGCCGACACGCTGCCGCGATTGATCAGATGATGTGCATCGCGCTTGCCGGCCGGATAGCCGGCGCACATGCCCGGACCGAGCGTCTGTTCGCCGGCTTCGGTAACCAGCGTCACTTCGCCGGAAAGGACGTAGACGAATTCGTCCTCCAGCGTATGCCAGTGGCGCAGCGCCGATTGCCCTCCTGCCGCGAGTGTCACCAGGTTCACTCCGAATTTCGTCAGCCCGCAGGCGTCGCCCAGGCGGCGCTTGGCGCGATCGCCCATGCGACTCCGGAACGGCTCCGGATATCCGGAGCCGCGTTTTTCGGCGACGGTGGTCGGTTCGAGAGCGGGCAGCTCGAGTCGGCTCATCTTGACGGCACTCCCCGGGTCGGTTCGGCGCGACAGGCGCAGCGCTATAATACCTTCCGGGCGCCAGATCCGGCTGCGCCAACCGTGCCCGATGCGCCCATTGCCTGGAGATGATCATGACTGCAGCAAAATTCGAACGCAGCCGCGACGCGCTCGTCAAGGATTTCACCGACGTGCTGGCTGAAGCGGAATCCCTGTTGAAACAGGCGGCCAAGGAGTCGGGGGAAAAGGCCAATGACTTGCGCGGCCAGGTCGAGGCGAAGCTGCGAGCGGCCAAGATACGACTGCACGATCTGCACGACGATGCCAGCGAAAGCGCCAAGGCCGCGGCGCGGATGACCGACGACTACGTGCGTGACAATCCCTGGCAGGCGATCGGCGTTGCGGCGGCGATCGGCTTCCTGGCCGGCCTTGCGTTGAGCCGGCGCTAGTCTCCGGTGGCTGATCCGCACGCCAGACCCGCCGCAGGCCTGAGCAGCGCGCTGTCGCAACTCGCAGCGAGCGCGCTCGCGATGCTGCGCACACGGCTCGAGCTCGCCACCGTCGAGTTCACCGAAGAGCGCGAGCGCGCGAAGGAGATGCTGCTGCTGGTGTTCTCCACCGTGCTGGTGGCGCTGTTCGCGCTGCTGTTCGCGTCGGTGTTCATCATCGCCTATTTCTGGGACAGCTATCGCCTGTCCGCGGTCGCCGCGGTCACCGGCTTCTACCTGGCGCTTGCCGTCATCTTCCTGATCCGGTTGCGGCAGCGCATGCAGCAGAAGCATTCGCCGTTCGCGGCGACGCTGTCGCAGCTCGAAGAGGACGCCGAGGCTTTGCGGCGCAGACCATGAGCACACGCCTCGATGAACTGGCCGCACGGAAATCGCTGCTGGTGGCGCAACTGCGCCTGCAGCGGATGGAATTCGCATTGCACGCCGGCGACGTGCGCGGCGCGCTACGACCGGCGGGCCTGATCGGCAGCGCCGTCGCCCAGCCGGCTGCGATCATCGCGCTGGTCGAGGCGATCGCGCCGGTATTCGGACTGCAGCGCTATGCGCGCTGGGTTCGCCTGGCGTCGATCGCGTTCGCGGTGACGCGCATCGCTCGCAAGTGGCGCCGCGCCGACGACTGAGCTTCCGCGGTGAAGTTCTGGGGCGTCGCGATGGTGCGCGACGAGGCCGACATCATCGAGGCCTTCGTGCGCCACAACCTGACCGTCGTCGACGGACTGGCGATCGTCGACCACGGTTCCAGCGACGGCACGGCGGAGATTCTCGCCGCGCTGGCCGCCGAAGGCCTCCCGTTGCGCACAACGATCGACACCAGTGTCGACTTTCGCCAGTCCGCAGTCATCACGCGGCTCGCGCGCGAAGTGTTCACCGCATGCGATCCCGACTACCTATTCCTGCTCGATGCCGACGAGTTCCTCAAGGTGCCATCGCGCTCGCGGCTCGAGGCACGGCTTAAGCCACTGCCGCCGGAGGTTCATGCGGTCCAGTTATCGCAGTGCTATGTTCCGGACTTCGCGCGCGAACAGGATATGGTTTCGCTGCTGAAGAGCGCACGCCGCGCGCCGCCGCCGCGGCCCGCGGTCAACAAGGCGATCGTATCGCGCCATTTTCTGCACAGCCCGACGTTGATCGCCGAAGGCAATCATCTGGTCCTGCGTGCCGTCGGCGCCGAGTCTTACCCGGTGGTGCGACACGCGCCGCTGCCGCCCGAAGAATGCGCGATCGCGCACGTGCCGGTCCGCTCGGCAATGCAATTCAGCGCGAAGATCGCGGTTGGCTGGCTCTCCTGCCTGATGCAGCCCGGCCGCGCCGAGGAGCTTTCCTACCATTGGCGCGACGCGTTCGCGCTGCTGCGCTCCGGACGCCCGCTGACGCCGGAGCTGCTGACCGCTATCGCGGCAAATTACGGCGCCACTGTGCTGGACAGCGTCGAATCGGTTCCGATCGAGCTTGTCGACGATCCATTTCTGGCGGCGTTCTCCAACCGGCATGACGGCGTCGGCCGGACCGACGCGCTGGCGCTGGTGCTGCGGCACGCCGAGCGCCTCGCCAGCCAGATCGGCGGCAAGCCTGCGAGCACAACGAGGCTGCCGGTCGGCTAAAGTCCCAGCGTCGCCCACAGCGCGTCGACGCGGCGCCTGACCGCGTCGTCCATCGCGATCGGCCGACCCCACTGGCGCGACGTCTCGCCGGGCCACTTCGCCGTTGCGTCGATGCCCATCTTGGCGCCAAGTCCGGCGACCGGCGAAGCGAAGTCCAGGTAGTCGATCGGGGTGTTCTCGACGATCAGCGTATCGCGCGCCGGATCGACCCGGGTTGAAATCGCCCACACGACTTCCTTCCACTGGCGGATATCGACGTCATCGTCGGTGACGATGACGAACTTCGTGTACATGAATTGGCGCAGGAAGCTCCATACGCCGAACATCACGCGTTTGGCATGTCCTGGATATTGCTTCCTGAGGCTGACGATCGCCATGCGGTAGGAGCAGCCCTCCGGCGGCAGGTAAAAGTCCACGATCTCGGGAAACTGCTTTTGCAGCAGCGGAACGAAGACCTCGTTCAGCGCGACCCCCAGGATCGCGGGCTCGTCCGGCGGCTTGCCGGTGTAAGTGCTGTGATAGATCGGCGCCCGGCGCATCGTCATGCGCTCGATCGTCAGCACCGGAAAACGCTCGACCTCGTTGTAATAGCCGGTGTGATCGCCGAACGGGCCTTCGCGCGCGCTCTCGAATCCGCTGGCATCGGACGCATCGGGCAGGATGTGTCCTTCGAGCACGATCTCGGCCGACGCGGGCACCTGCAGCCCGTGGCTCAGGCATTTGACGATCTCGGTCCTGGCCCCGCGCAGCAACCCGGCGAACTGGTATTCGGACAGCGTGTCGGGCACCGGCGTAACCGCGCCCAGCATCGTCGCCGGGTCGGCGCCGAGCGCGACCGCGACCGGGAACGGCGTACCCGGATGCTGCCGCGCATGATCGCGAAAATCGAGTGCGCCGCCGCGCATGCTGAGCCAGCGCAGGATCACGCGATTGCGCGAGAGCACCTGCTGTCGGTAGATGCCCAGGTTCTGCCTCGTCTTCAGCGGGCCGCGCGTCACCGTCAGTCCCCAGGTGATCAGCGGCGAGACGTCGTCCGGCCAGCAGGTCTGGACCGGCAGGCGGGCAACGTCGACTTGATCGCCTTCCCACACGATCTCCTGGCATGGCGCCGAAGAACGCTCCTTCGGCGCCATCTGCATCACCTGCATGAACACCGGACGCGTGTTCCGCCAGGCGTCTTTCAGGCTCTGCGGCGGCTCGGGCTCCTTGAGGAACGCGAGCAGCCTGCCCACTTCGCGCAGCGCCGCGACCGGATCCTGATCCGCGTCGGCGCCCATCGCCAGCGCCACGCGGCGCGGCGTGCCGAACAGATTGCAGAGCACGGGAATCGAATGCCCCTTCGGCGTCTCGAACAGCAGCGCCGGTCCGGCCGCCTTGAGGACGCGATCGCAAATCTCGGTCATCTCCAGGCGCGGATCGACTTCCGCGGCGATGCGCTTGAGCTCGCCGCCATGTTCGAGCTGGGCGAGAAAGTCGCGGAGATCGTTGTATTTCATCAATAGGATGAGAGGGCGCGGTCGGTGTCGTTGCCCGATCTTAGCAAACGCATCGCGGCGGAACGGCGGCGCCCGCTACCCCGGCGTCCGACACATTCGCATTTCGCGCCGGGCTTTTTTGTGCGCAACAAGGGAGAAAAACGGCTGATCTGTCGGGATGCGGCGACAGTTGGCGTCGCGCGAATACCACACTACATTCGAATGGCGATACTATCGGTGCCCGTTGCTGGACCTGAGCGAAGCCCCGCGACTATGCTGGGCTCGACCGGCGCGCTTTGTTCGACGCAGCGCCGGCTCCGTGGGAGAGTTCCGTTTGCGAAATTCGATGACCGCGCTTAAGGCGATGCTGGGAGCGTTTGCCCTGTCGGCAAGTGCCGGCATGGCCGCGCCCGCCGCCGGTACCGATGGCGCGCACCCGCTGACCAATGCGGTTGTCCAGGCCAGCGTGGTGCCTTCGATCGAAATCCTGCCCCAGCAGCTCAATCTCGCGGGTCGGTGCAACGGTTCGACGTTCGACCTCAATACCTTCATCAACACCACGGCGCAGACCTCGGCCAATGTCCGGCTTTCGTCGCCCGCCGTCACTCCGAACCTGCTCGAGCAGTTCACCGACAATACCGGGGCCAACGTCGGCGTCTTCAACGACGTCTACCCCAATTTCCACATCCTGGGCTTCGGCGGCGGTCTCGCGCCGAACACGCCGATCACCGTCAGCATCACCACGTACACGGGCCCGAACCTAACCGGCACCGTGACGTTCACCAGCACGATCACGTTCAACTGCACGACCGGCCAGATCTCGCGGCTGGCGCGGGCACCGCCCCTCGTGCTGCCGGTCCCGGCGCTGGACTCTACCGGCCTGGCGCTGCTGGCAATGCTGCTCGGGTTGCTCGGGGCCGCAACATTGCGGATCCGTCGGGCCCGTCCGCAGCAACGCCGCTAGCCGCGCGCCTAAGACACCACCTCTCGCGCGCGCATTCATCCGCGCGCCGCCGCATCTTCGCCGAAGGCCGACCCCGATCGATGGCGGCCACGCGCCACATGGCCGAGTGCCGCGTGCCACGCGGCGAGCTTGTCGGCAAACCGCAGCGTATAGGCGGGACTCGACGAGGGCAGAACTCGCGTGGCGTAGCCGGCCTCGCGCCACAGCGGCGCCACCCGGGCGGCCGTCTGCCCGTTGAAGCAGACCAGAGCGAGCCTGGGGGCGCGACGGCGCGCCAGCGCGATTTCGGCGAGCTCCGCGCGGCGGATCGCGGTGTCGGCGCTGCCCGCTCGCGCGCAGCGCACGATGCTGTCCCACAAGCCGATGCGGTGCGCGCGCAACGCTGCGAGGCGGCGCGAATAGGCAATCTCGGCCAGCGGCAAGTCGAGCAAGGCGCCGAGCAGCGGCCAGAAATGATTGCGCGGATGCGCGTAATACTGGCGCGCGGCCAGCGACGCGACACCGGGGAAGCTGCCGAGTATCAACACCCGCGTTGCCGCGTCGAGCACCGGCGGCAGTCCGTGTTGCAGCGGTGGCGCGGACCTGCCCGCTGCGCTCATTGCGGCCACCACGGCGTGCGGTGCAGCCGCACGCCGTAGTCGGCGACGATGCCGGCAAAGACGACCAGACCCAGCCAGTGATTGCCGAGAAAGGCACGGAAGCAACCGGCGCGCTCGCGCTTGCGTATCAGCCGGTAATGCCATAGCGCGACCAGCGATGCCATCAACAGGCCGGCATAGAACAACGGTCCCATCTGCCGCTCCCTGCCGATCCAGGTCAATCCCGCCAGATAAACCGCGTAGCAGAACATGACGACGAGCACGTCGAACCTGCCGAACGTGATCGCCGACGTCTTCAGGCCGAGCTTGATGTCGTCGTCGCGGTCGACCATCGCGTATTCGGTATCGTAGGCCATCACCCAGAACAGATTGATCGCGAACAGCGTCCAGCCGAGTGCAGTCACTTCGCGAAACACCGAGGCGAACGCCATCGGAATGCCGAACGAGAACGCGATGCCAAGAAACGCCTGCGGCAGCGCGAGAAAGCGCTTGCAATAGGGATAGGCGATCGTGATCAGCAACGCCGGCACCGACAACAGTATCGTCTGCCGATTGAGCGGCAGCACCAGCAGCAATGCGCAGAAGGCGAGCGCGGCGCCGACGGCAAGCGCTTCCCAGGGCGCGATCTCGCCGCGCGCTAGCGGGCGATTGGCGGTGCGCTCGACGTGCGCGTCGAAATCGCGGTCGGCGTAGTCGTTGATCGCGCAGCCGGCCGAGCGCATCAGCAGCGTGCCCAGCGCGAAAATGCCGACGACGACCCACGACGGCGACCCGAATGTGGCAAGCCACAGCGCCGCGAGCGTCGGCCACAGCAGCAACAGCGTGCCGATTGGCTTGTCGAGGCGGACCAGCCGCTCGTAGGCGTCGATCCTGGCCGCGATCGCCTGCCAGCGGGTCGGCGCCGCGGCACGCGAATCGGGCTCGCCGGCGCTCATCGCGTGCCCAGCGGCAGCGCGAGCTGCTTCTTCAGCGCGCGCGGAGCGATGGCCGCGAGCAGCGAATCGGGCGTGGGAAACTTGAGCCGCACGCGCAACTCGCGTTTCATCCGTGCGTTGCAAAGCCGCCTGGATTCGCCCATGAACGAGAGCAGCATCGGCGCGATGCGTGCTTCGGCTTCTTCCCACGAGACGCGCGGCGGCCGCGGCAGGCGAAAGGCGTCGGCGACTGCGTCGAGCCAGCCGCCGAGCTTGAGCTCGGCGTCGTCACTGACGTTGTAGACGCGGTTCGGCTTACCGCGAAACACCGCGGCGACGGCGGCACGCGCCAAGTCGTCGGCATGGATGTGATTGGTGAATACGTCCTGTTCGGGCCGCAGCACCGGCGTTCCGTGCCGGATCCGGTCGAGTGGCAGCCGCGTATCCGCATAGATGCCGGGCGCGCGCAGGACCGACAGCCGCACGCCGTAGCGGCGTGCCCAGCTGCGCAGGCGGTCCTCGGCGGCGACGCGTCTCTTTGCGCGCGGTGTCTGCGCATTGCGCGGACGAGTTTCACTGACGCGCGCGCCGGCGCAATCGCCATAGACGCCGCTCGTGCTGATGTAGACGAAGCGCTGCGGTATAATTCGCGCTTTTGTCAAGGCCGCGACCAGGCTTGCCGTTCGCGGATCGTCGCGGCCGGCGGCCGGCGGCGGCGCGAAATGCAGCACCGCAAACGGCGCCGTGCGCAAGCGCTCCAGGCTGTGGTAGCGATCCAGGTCGCCGATGATCGGCACGATGCCGCGGCTGCGCAGCTTTGGTATCTCGTCGCGCCGGCGCGTCAGTCCGTACAACCGCACCTTGCCGCGCAGCAGATCGGCGGTGCGCAGCGCGATGTCACCACAGCCAATTAACAAGACCCTGATCACCGCCGTCTCTACGCTGCGCGCCGAAGCCAACCGATGCCGCATCAGATTACCATAAAACCCAGCGAGCATTCGTTCGCCTGCGACGACGATGAGACGGTGCTTGCGGCGGCGATGCGCGCCGATCTGATGATTCCGTACGGCTGCCGCAACGGTGCCTGCGGAACCTGCAAGAGCCGCCTGCTCGAAGGCAACGTCGACTACGGGCATTACCAACCGGGAACGCTAACCGATGCCGAAAAAAAGCAGGGCTACGCACTGCTTTGTGTCGCCCGCGCGCAGACCGATCTCGCCGTCGAAGTGCGCGAGGTGCGGAAGGCCGGCGACATCCGCATCCGGAAGCTACCGTGCCGGATCGAAAAAATCGACAAGGTCGCCGCCGATGTCGCGATCGTCTCGCTAAAGCTTCCGGCGAACGATCGCCTGCAATACCTTGCCGGGCAATACGTCGATTTTCTGCTCAGGGACGGGCGCCGGCGCAGCTTTTCGATCGCCACCGCGCCGGAGGACGACGCGCTGCTCGACCTGCATGTCCGGCACGTCCCAGGCGGCTATTTCAGCGGCCAGCTCTTCAACGAGTTCAAGGGCCGCGAGATCCTGCGCATCGAGGGTCCGCTGGGCAATTTCTTTCTGCGCGAAGACTCTGACAAACCGATCATCTTCGTCGCCGGCGGCACCGGCTTTGCGCCGATCAAGGCGGTCATCGAGCATGCCTTTCACCGCGCAACCGAGCGACAGATGGTGCTCTATTGGGGCGTGCGATCGCTGGGCGATCTCTATCTGCCACAGCTTCCTGCCGAATGGCAGCGCCGGCATGCCAACTTCACTTTCCTCCCGGTCCTGTCCGATCCGTTGCCAGACGATCGCTGGCCGGGTCGGACCGGTTTCGTCCACAAGGCGGTCATGGCGGACTTCAGCGATCTATCCGGCTATCAGGTCTACGTTTGCGGAGGGCCGGCGATGATCGACGCCGCGCGCCGCGAATTCACCGCGTTGCGGCAACTGCCGCCCGAGGCCTACTACGCCGATTCGTTCACCTACGCGGCGCAGACCGACGCGCCGGCATAGGTCAGGCATTGCGCTGACTTAGCCGGCAGCCGCCATGACGTTCGATTCGCTGACCTTCGTCGTCTTTCTCGCCGCCATTTTCGGTGGCTACTGGGCAGTGCGCTCGTGGACCGCGCGCAAGGTTTTCCTGCTGGCCGCCAGCTATTTGTTCTACGCGGCCTGGAACCCGTTCTTCGTGCTGCTGATCATCGCGACGACGGGATTCGACTGGCTGGCATCGCACTGGATGAACCGCACGCAGCGCGAGCCGTATCGTCGGGTTATCCTCGCGTCGTCGATTGCGATCAATCTGGGGTCGCTCGGCTTCTTCAAATACGCGCAGTTCTTTTCCGACACCGCTGTCGACCTGCTGCATGTGTTCGGCATCAGCTTCGAGCCGGTTTCGCTCGGAATCCTGCTGCCAGTCGGCATCTCGTTCTACACGTTCGAAAGCCTGTCGTACGTCATCGACGTCTATCGCCGGAAGATCGACGTATCGAAAAGCCTGCTCGACTATGGTCTGTATGTGACGTTCTTCCCGCATCTCGTCGCCGGCCCGATACTGCGCTATGGCGATTTTTCACCGCAATGCGCGCAGCCGAAGTCCTGGCCGTCGGCCGAGGTCGGCAAAGGCCTGGCGCTGTTCGTGTACGGCCTGGCGCTCAAGGTCTGCCTGGCTGATCTGGTGTTCGCGCCCGTTGTCGACCGTGTGTTCGCCGCAGGCGTGTATACGGGGTTCGGCGAAAGCTGGCTCGGCGCGGCCTCGTTCTCGCTGCAGGCCTATTGCGACTTCGCCGGCTATTCGCTGTGCGCGATCGGCGTGGCGCTGATGTTCGGCTTCCGCTTTCCGATGAACTTCGAAAGCCCATTCGGCTCGGTCGGGATGGCCGAGCTGTGGACGCGCTGGCATATGTCGCTGGCGAGCTGGATTCGCGACTACGTCTTTCTTCCGCTCGGCGGCTATCGCCGCGGCCGGCTGCGCGGTGAAGCGAACCTGCTGGTCGCGTTCCTGCTGGTCGGCCTCTGGCACGGCGCGGCATGGACGTTCGTCATCTGGGGCGGGCTGCAGGGCGTTTTTATCTGCGCCGAACACCTGGTCAAGCGTTACGTCTGGGACTTCGGCAAGGTCGGCAATCGCTTTGGCCGGGCCGCACTCGCGGTGGCGACGTTCGCGATGTTCAGCATCGCGGCCGTGTTCTTCCGCGCGCATTCGCTGGGCCAGGGTGGGTCGATACTGGCGGCGATGTTCGCACCCGGCGCGCGCTCGGCGCTCGTGCCGGCGAGCGAGGCGATCGTCGCGATCGCGCTGGGTGCGGGCGTCGTCGGCTCGCATATCCTGTTTGGGCATCTCCGCCGCTGGGACTGGCTCGACCGGTGGCCGGTTGCGCCGCGTGCGATCTCGATCGCCCTCGCGCTGGCCGCCGTCATCTTCTCGCCAGGATTCAATCCGGCGTTCATCTACTTCCAGTTCTGACGATGAACCGACAGTGGCTCCATGCCTGGATCGCCGCGCTGCTGGTGTGCGCGCTGCTCGCGGTCGGATACGAATGGCTGCTGCGGCAGCGCGGCTATCTGATCACCGTGCAGGACGACGCCGACCTGTGGTCGATGCAGCTCGATCGCGTCCGGAATTCCAGCCGCGCGGTCGCGCTGCTCGGCGCGTCGCGCATCGCGTTCGGTGTCGATCCCGCACTGCTGTCGCAGCAACTCGGCGGCCGGCCGGTAGCGATGCTCGCGATCAACGGCAGGTATCCGCTGGGCGCGCTGCGCGCGCTGGCCGATGACGACTCGTTCATCGGCCTGGCAATCGTCGGCGTCGATGCGCGCGGCATGCAACGTCGGCACTGGGACATGCAGCAGAGCTACTTCGACCACTACCGCCACCGCTGGACGATTTCGCGCTGGGTGCACCGCAAGCTCCTGACCGCGCTGCAGGAACATCTGGTCTTCGTTCGCTCTGCCTTTGCGATAACCAATATCATCGAACGCTGGATCGCCGGCAAAGGACCGCCGATGAATGACTACGTCGTCGTGCGCGCCGACCGCGTCGGCTTCATCGACTATCACCATCCCGACCTGCCGGCCATTCGGGCGTCGCGCGTTGCCGACCTCGTCCGCTACTATCGCGAGGAGCCGCCGACCGATGCCGCGACGTGGCTGCGCGACCTCGACACCGTGTCGACGTGGGTCGAGAAAATCCAGAATCGCGGCGGGCGTGTCGTCTTTTTTCGCGAACCGGCGGCCGACGAGAGCCTGGCGCTGGACGAGGCGCATTTCCCGCGCGACCGCTATTGGGACGCCTATGCGAGGCGCTCGCCGGCGACGATGATCGACTTTCGCGATGTTCCCGCGATGACGCAATTCGTCCTGCCCGACACCTCGCACATCGACGGCACCGACGTGCCCCGCTTCACGATCGCGCTCGCGAACCTGCTCAAGAGCCGGAAGCTGGTCGACTGAAAGCGCGCGCGAAACGGGCCGCGTGCCGTTACGGACGTCGCAATTCGCCGGTCGCGAGCTTCAACGCGGCGACGAAATGGGTATTCGCCTCCTCGTCGCGGTTCAGATGCCCGAGCAGCTCGCCGAGAGCCAGATGCGCGCGCCAGCCATCGTCCAGCGCGAGGCTCGCTTCGAAATAGGTCTGTGCCTTGCCCCAGAGCTGCCGCCGCTGGCAAAGCGTACCCAGAACCCGCAAAAGCACCGGGTCCTGGTTGTGGCGCGTGAGCCAGCGCTCGGCCTGCTCGAGCTGGCGCGTGGCATCGGCCGGGCGACAATCGCCGTAGAGCTCGACCAGTTCGGAATTCCATTCGCGTTCGAGACTTTCGGCGAGGATGTCGACGGCTTCGCGATCGCCGCCAAACTGCAGAAAGCTCCTCGCCGCCGCGCGCGCGACCTTCGGATGCCGCTTCGCCGCATCCGGCAACCGGGCCCAGTATTCGCGCAGGCCCGCGGCGTCGTGCGCCAGCGCCTTCAGCTGCTCGCTCTGCGCCGTTACGCGCACGTGCTCGGCTTGCGTGCTGTCGAACACCTTGCGTCTGACCAGCTGCTCGAGCAGCGGCGCAATGTCGGCCCAGCGCTGCGCTGCCTGCAGGCAGCGCAGCTCGAGGCGGAGCGCAGCCGTATGCATGCCAGCTTCGCGGCGCAGCTCATGCAGGATGTCGAGCGCGCGCTGCGGCTCGCCATGCTCAAGCGCGATTTCAGCCTGCAGCATCAGCCGGGGTACCGCCAGGCTCGTCACCTGCGCATCCGGGCGATTGAGCAGTGTCCCGGCGGCGTCGAAGTTGCGAACGTCGATCGCGGCGCGCGCGCCGACGATCGCGTTGAGCCCGCTGGAGCCCGGGATCGCCAGCGCTTCCATCGCGCACTGCTGTGCCTTGCCGTAACGCCCCTCCAGCAGCGCGACGACGGCCGCATCCTGCGCGGCGCGGGCTCGCTCCAGCTTCCGGCGCCGGCGCCAGGCGCGTACCGACTGGGGCAGGCGCGAGGTGCGAACCACCAGGCGGGTCGCTGCATACAGCGCGGCGAATCCGACGACGGCAATCAACAGCAGCAGATTCAGCGAGAGCTCGATCCGATACGGCGGCGCGACCAGCAGCGCGTATCCTGCGTTCAGCTTGACCGCCAGCGCGGCGGCCACCGCCGCCGCAGCGAGCAGCAAGAACCAGAAGAGAAAGCGCATTGGCGGCGAGCCGGGCGCTAGCGCTGCGGCTTGTCGCGCGCGATCTGCAGCACGCGCACCGCATCGAGGCTCGCGGCCAGTCCCGGCAGCTCGGTCGCCATGTCGGTCGCCTTCAGCTGCTTGAGCAGCGTCTGCAGCGCCTGCACCGGCTTGCTCCGCGTGTCGAAGTACTTGCTGAGCCACGCGTCGGCCGCAGCGAGATCGGCCCTGAAATTCGCCTGGTCGCGAAACAGCAGCGCAAAGCGCGCCGACAGCAGCCTGAGCTTCAGATTCTCGCGCAGGAAAAATTGCTCCTGCGGCAGCAGCAAAGGCACCTCGGGACGGTCGGCGTGCTCGATTCGGACCAGCTGCCGGATCTCTTGCCAGGCGCTGCGGATAAAGCGCCGCCATCCGGCCTCGCCCTGCGGCGGCGCGAGCACAGGCGCGGCGTCGAGCCGCTCGTCCCGGGCCAGTGGCAATGCGTCGATCTGCGCGATCGCCTCATCGAGCCGCAGCGACAATCCGGCGACGTCGACATAAGGCACGCCTTTCAATCGATCCATGTCGCGCGCCAGCGCGCGGCGCAGCGGCACGAACTGCGGACGATCGAGCCGCTGCAATTTGGTGTCGGCGACCTGCAGCGCGGCGAGCGCGCTGCGGACATTGCCGGCCAGCTGCAATTGTTGACTGGCGAGCATCAGCACCTGTTCGACCTCGGTCAGCGCCCATTCGTCGCGCGATGGGGAAAGCTCGCGATAGAGTGCCTCGAGCGCCGCCTGCTGCGTCTGCGATTCGCCTAGACGATTTTCCAGCAGTGCGATCTTGGCCTGCGCGTCGCGCAGATTTTCCTGTGCATCCTTGACGATAGCGCGCGTTGCCTGCTGGGCGGCGTCGATTTCGGCGAGTCGCTTCGCGAGCTCGCCACGCAATTCGCGCTGCCCGTTGCGTGCATCCAGCCAGGCTGCCGTGATCGCCGCGGCGATCAGCAGCAAGGCGATCCACGCCCAGAGCGCAAGCCGCGCGGACGCGGGCGCGACGGCGGAGGTCCGGGGCGGCGGCGAGGAGGAAGCGGGGCGGTCGGCCACCGGTTCGGGCATGGATATGAAAGCGATCGCGGTACGGCATTGATTGTAGCAGGACGTCCAGTCGCTTCCTGTCCGGACTGGCCGGGATCCTCGCGCTCCACTAAAATGCGGACATCCGCCGCGCTTCGGGTCTGCCTGCGGCCCGTCTTCCGATTCGATGCTCATCCTCGCAATCATCGTCGTCGTTGCCGTTGCCGCGCTCACCGGCTTTGTGTATGGCTTGCGCCGCCGCAGGTCGCCGCACGCCGTCGAGAGCGCCTATGTATCCGTTGCGCCGGCCGCGTGGAAGGTGGCTGGCGCGGTCGATCCGTCGGGTATTGTGGCTACAGACGACGCCGAGCGCATCGGCGCGGAAAAGGCGCGGATCATACGCAGCAGCGAGGGCGAAGCAGCCCGGCTGCGGCAGGCACTGGCCGACGGCGATGCGATTCGCTACCAGGCGGCTCTATTCCGCGACGAGCGTGCGCAACTGTTCCGGGCGCTCGCCGACGTGCGCGGCGACAACGCGCGCTATCGTCAGCTGGTCATCGACATCGAGAACAACGCGCCGCCGCCGATCCTGTCGGGCGCGGCGGGGCCGGACGACCTCAAGCTGATCGTCGGTATCGGCCCGGTACTCGAGCGCATGCTGCACAACCTGGGCATCATGAGCTTCCAGCAGATTGCGCGATGGAGCGAGCGCGACATCGCCGACTTCGACGCGCGGCTGCCGGAGTTTCCAGGCCGCATCCGGCGCGATCAATGGGTCACGCAGGCGCGCGCGCTGCAGCACTCGAAATACGGCGACGGGCCGGCCGACGTGCGCCCCGAGGCGCGACGTCCATGATCGCCGCTGCAGTCGTGGCTGCTCGATGACGTGGGCTCGTCAGGCCGCTTTGCGGCGGATTCCTACGTCGGGCCTGCTGCTGATCGCGATACTGACGCTGCTCTGGGGCTGCAACTGGCCGGTGCTTAAGCTCGGCGTAACCGAGCTCCCGCCGCTGACGTTTCGCGGCGCGACGCTTCCGTTCGCCGCGATCGGATTGCTGCTGGCGGCGCGGCTGTCGGGCGATTCGATCCGGATCCCGCGCAAGCTCTGGGGCAAGGTGCTGGCGCTCGCGCTGTTCAACATCGCCGTATGGAACGGGCTGATCCTGTTCGGCGTGCAGCAGATGCCCGCGGGTCGCTCCGCCATCCTGGCGTACACGATGCCGGTGTGGACGGTGCTTTTCAGCATGGCACTACTGCACGAGCCGCTGTCGCGGCGCAAGATCGTGGGTCTCGTGCTCGGCATGCTGGGCATGGCGGTCCTGCTCGGCGACGACGTGCGGCATATCACGCGCTCGCCACTGGGGACCTTGTTCATCGTTGCCGCCGCGGTCTCCTGGGCGTTCGGCACCGTGCTGCTGCGGCGCTGGAAGGTCCCGCTGCCGCAGAACACGCTGACCGGCTGGATGATGCTGATCGGCTGGCTGCCGATCGCGGTCTGCGTGCCGCTGTTCGATCCGCACCCGCTGGCATCACTCGGACACATGTCGGGCACCGCCTGGTTCGCGGTGCTCTACAACATCTTTCTCGCCGGCACCCTAGCGCACTGGGCATGGTTCACGATGGCGCGCACGCTTCCGGTCGCAGTGAGCTCGCTGTCGTCGCTGCCGGTGCCGGTCGTCGGCGTGCTGTCGGGCATCCTGTTTCTGGGCGAGCGCCCGGGACCGAGCGAATATGTCGCGCTGGCGCTCGTGCTGGCGTCGTTATGCGCCGTGCTGTTGGCTCCGGCGGCGAAACCCGTGTCCTCGCCCGAGTAGGCGCGGCGGCGGCAAACCGCTGCCGGTGCGACGCCTATTGCAACTCGGGAATCAGCGTCAGTACCTTCTTGTCGGCGAACCAGGCGTCCAGGTTCGCTTTGCAAAGGTCGCCCATCGCCTGCCGCGTTTCGCGCGTTGCGCTGCCGACATGCGGCAGCAGCACGACGTTGCCCATCGTCAAGAGCTCCGGCGGGATCCGCGGCTCGTCGGCGAAGACATCGAGCCCTGCGGCCTTGATGATGCCGGCGCTCAGCGCCGCGACGAGCGCCGTCTCGTCGACGATCGAGCCGCGCGCGATGTTGATCAGCGTTCCCTTCTTGCCCAGGGCGGCGAGCACTTCGCCATTCACGATGTTCTTGGTCGCTTCGCCGCCGGGGCAGGCAACGACCAGGAAATCGACTGCGGCGGCGAGTCCCTTGAGATCGCGCACGTACTCGTAGGGCACCTGCTGCGGCTTGCGGCCGGTGTACGCGACCTTCATGCCCATTGCCCGCACGCGTTCGGCGATCGCCTTGCCGATCCGCCCGAGGCCAAGGATGCCGACCTTCCGGCCGGCGAGCTTGGTGGTGAGCTCTGGCCCTCGCTTCAACCACTCGCCCGCGTGCACGAAGCGGTTCAGCCGCACGAAGCCGCGGCCGGTCATCAGGATCAGGCCCAGCGCGACGTCGGCGACGTCGTCGGTCAGCACATCGGGCGTGTTGGTCACCTTGAGGCCGCGTTTCTTGCAATACGCAACCGGTACGCCGTCGTAGCCGACGCCGAACACCGAGACGATCTCGAGCTTCGGCAAATGCTCGAGCAATTCGGTCGGCGTCACGGTGCCGCCGCCCTGCACCAGGCCGCGGATGTGCGCACCCTCGGCGGCGAGCAGCCCGGTCTTGTCCTTCGACTGCACGTAATCGTGGCAGCGATAGTCGGCTTTGAGCGGATCGTAGAGGAACGGCGGCAGCGGTGCGGTGACGAGTATGTCGGCTGGCATGCGCAATGTTCCCTTTTTAGGATTCGGCGGCGAAATATTGTAGCAACGACTCGAGAAGCCCGATGTCGCTGGGGTCAGCGACGATGATTCGCGTGAGTTTGAGCGCGCGTGCGCGCTCGGCGATACGCGGGTGAGAGACGAAAGCCGGCGTCGACGCAAGCGCTTTGCGGCCGTAAGCGTCGAGCATGTCCCAGAGGTTGTCCAGCCCTTCACGGCTGGTCAGGGTCATCGCGTCGATGCGCTGCTCCCGCCAGGCCGCGATCAAGCCTTCGGCGCCGCTCGCCGGCTTGGCTCTTCGGTAGCAATCGACATACGTCACCTGCGCGCCACGCACCGTCAGCGAATCGCCAAGCAGTTCGCGGCCGCCGCCACCACCGCGAAAGATCACGACGCGCTTGCCCGCGGCTGCGATGAACTCGGGCAAGGCGAGGAGGCCTTCGCTGTCCGTCGTCGTCCGCGGCACGCGGACATCACCGATACCCCCAGCCGCCAGCGCCGCCGCGGTCGCGGGCCCCGGCGCAAATGCAGTTAGCGTCGTGGGCCACGCAGCGGCGTCGCCGACGCCGAATTCCGCCGCGTTGGCGCTGACGAACACCGCGTAATCGAACTGCGCAAGCCGTCCGTGTACGTCGTCCAGCGCACGGCGGTCATCGGGCGGCAGAATCACGATCGTCGGGAAGACCAGCGGCTTACCGCCGAGTGCCGCGACCTGCTGTGCCAGCACAGCAGCCTGTCGCGCGGGACGCGTGATGACGATGCCCTCTCCGCTCAAGGATCCGCTCATCGGTCGTTGGCCAGGATCGCGGCGGCGCCGCGTTGCAGGAATTCGGCGCCCAGCGCCGCGCCGAGCGCTGCCGCCGCGTCGGCGCTGACAGCAGATTCGGTGCGCTCGCCGCGCAGCACCTGGCTGCCCTCGCGATTGGCGACCAGGCCGCGCAGCCACAATTGCGGGCCGCGTTCCATCGCATACGCCGCGAGCGGCGTGCGGCAGTTGCCGGCGAGCACGCGGCCGAACGCACGCTCGGCCGAAATCGCCCTCGTCGTCGCCGCATCGGCGAGCGGCAGGAGTGCCGCCAGCACGTCGGCCCGTTCGGTGCGGCACTCGAGCGCCAGAGCACCTTGCCCGATTGCAGGCAGGCTGTCGGCAGGATCGAGGAGCGTCGCAATGCGCTGCGCGAGGCCCAGGCGCCGCAACCCCGCGGCGGCAAGAATGATCGCTGCGTACTGTCCGGCGTCGAGCTTGTCGAGCCGGGTGTTGACGTTGCCGCGCAGCGCGCTGACGGTGAGCTGCGGGTAGCGCTCGCGCAGCTGCGCTTCGCGGCGCAAACTCGACGTGCCGACGACGCTTGCCGGTGCGAGCTCCGCCAACGACCGACATTGCGCAGACACCAAGGCATCGCGCGGGTCCTCGCGTGCCATGATCGCCGCGAGTACGAACCCCTCCGGCATGTCCATCGGCACGTCTTTGAGCGAGTGCACCGCGAGATCGGCCCTGCCCTCGTGCATCGCCTGCTCGAGCTCCTTGATGAACAACCCCTTGCCGCCGATGTCGGCGAGCGGCTGGTCGGTAACCTTGTCTCCCTGCGTCGTCAGCCCGAGCAGCTCGATCACGCAGGAAGGATAGAGCGCCGCCAGACGCGAGCGCACATACCCGGCCTGCCAAAGCGCAAGCGCCGACCGGCGCGTCGCGATGACCAGTCGTGCCGGCAGGACGGGCGCGGCGGACATCTTAGGAAGGCAAAAGGTGGTGGCGAGTGCGGCGGGAATGTCGACGGTCGAAGTGCTTCAACGCCGCGATCGATTCACACGATTCTAGCACGCGTGTACCGGCCGATCGGCGGCGCAACGCCGCGGTTAGGCCCGTCGGCGGAACCATCCGCTCACCGCCAGGCGTTCGCGCGCTGCCGGCAGGACCTCGTGCTCGAAACGGTCCGCGACAAAGCACACCATTGTGCCGCCTGCCGGGAGGACATCGTGCGCGCCCTCTTCGAGATGCAGGCGCAGCGCCCCGCCGTCCTTACTCGACCAATCCTCATTCAGGTAGAGCACGCACGAGATGACGCGAGCGTCGTCGTCGCGGAATCGGTCGCGATGGCGGCGATAGAACGCGCCGGGCGGATACAGCGCATAGTGCCCTTCAAACGCGTCGAGTCCAAGGAAGAATGTCCGGTTGAGCGCCGCGCGCAGGGCGGCCAGCGCTTCCCAAAGGGTCACCTCGGCGGCGCAGTTTGCATGCTCGTCGAGCCACAGGATGCGATCGCCGCGAATATCGCTGCGCTCGACCCGCGCCGCGGCGCGGCCGACGCCCGCCGCGTGGAACTCGCCAGCAGCGTCTCGCCGATGCGCCTCGGCGCGAAGCGCCCTTATCGCTGCCGGCGGCAGGAACGCTGGCTCGGCTGCCCAGCCACGTTCGTCGATCGCCGCGGAAATCGCCAAAATAATCGAACGCGGCATCGCTCTCGGTTCTCGCCGGAAAGGCGCCATCTTATAATGCGTCGCCTCCCGCCACCTGCGTGCGGCGCCGTTGGGCTGTCGTAAAAAGGGGTCATCGATGCGTATCGTAATCACCGGCGGCGCCGGTTTCCTCGGTACCCGCCTCGCTCGCAAGCTGCTCGAGCGCGAAAGTCTGGTTGACGCTTCGGGCGAGGCTCGCCGGTTGCGGCAACTAATCCTGGTCGACGCGGCGGCAGCGACCATCACCGATCCGCGCGTGACTGCCGTAGCCGGCGACCTGGCCGATCCCACCGTCATCGAGCGCGTCGTGACGGCCGACACCGACTCGATATTTCATCTCGCCGCCGTCGTCAGCGGCCAGGCGGAAGCGGAATTCGATACCGGTATGCGCGTCAATCTGGACGCGACGCGCGCGCTGCTCGAGCGCTGCCGGAAGCTGCCAAGGCCGCCGAAATTCGTTTTCACCAGCTCGCTTGCGGTATTCGGCGGGAAACTACCGGATCCGGTTCCCGATGATGCGCCGGTGACGCCGCAAACCTCGTACGGCGCGCAAAAGGCGATCGGAGAGCTGCTGGTCTACGACATGACGCGCAAAGGCTTCATCGATGGCCGCAGCCTGCGTCTGCCCACGGTCACGGTGCGGCCCGGCAAGCCGAACAAGGCCGCATCCTCATTCGCCAGCGGCGTCATTCGCGAGCCGCTGGCCGGCGTCGACGCCGTGTGTCCGGTCGCACCCGAGACCGAGCTGTGGGTCACCTCGCCGCGCCAGGTCATCGACAACCTGATCGTCGGCCACGAGGTGGCAGCAGCGAAGTTCGGGCAGACGCGCTCGGTCAATGTGCCTGGAATGCGCGTTTCGGTCGCCGCGATGGTCGACGCCTTGCGCCGCGTCGCAGGCGACGCCGTGGCTGCGCATGTCAAATGGCGGATCGACCCGGTGATCGACAGAATCGTCCAGACCTGGCCACAGAACTTCGCGCCGCGACTCGGGCCGGCGCTGGGCATGAAGGCCGATACCAATTTCGACGACATCGTGCGGGCCTACATCGCCGACATTTTGCGTCCGGCATAGCGTCGGCGATCAGCGCCTTGACGGGCGCGCTTGCGCGCGTGCACAGTCAATGCTGCAGGTTGCAGGCGATTCGAGGTATCGAAGAGCGCGGACTCGCCAGGCTCGACTGCAGCGCTGCCAGAAAAACGACACACTCGCAAAGGAGGACTCCATGCGCACCCCCGCAAGCGTAGCAGGGCATCCGCTGCACGTGATGCTGATCGTCTTTCCCGTCGGACTGCTGATTTTTTCCCTGATTTGCGACCTGATTTCGCTTGGGAGCGCCAATCCGGCGACCTGGGCGACTGTCGCGCTGTATACGATGTGCGGCGGGTTCATCGGCGCGCTGGTTGCCGCGGTGCCGGGCCTGATCGATCTGCTGTCGCTCAGCGATCCGCAAGTCAAGAAGATCGCGATCATTCACATGTCGATCAATCTCGCCGCCGTGGCGCTTTTCGCCGTGAACATCTGGCTCCGCTTCGGCGGCGCGGGTAACACCGGCACGCCGCTGATCCTGTCGGTCGTCGCCATCGCGATTCTCGCGGTGTCGGGCTGGCTCGGCGGCGAAATGGTGCACCGCCACGGCGTCGGCGTCGACGTCACGCCTCGAACCTAGGGTTGCGCTCGGCGAGGCCGGCTGCCGTGCCCTCGCGCTCAGGCCGCATCGGCGACCGATTCCGGCTCGACCTCGCGCATTGCCGCGAGCAGCAGCTCGGGGCC
>JBDTXW010000003.1:0-30902 GCA_040005975.1 Betaproteobacteria bacterium
CAGAAAGCCCGCAGGCAAGTCGCGGCGAGGAAGCGAGGCTGGACGCCTCGCAACGAGCTGCAACGCGGGCTGCGGGCTTTCTGAAGGATCACCCTTCGGGGCGGGGAGCGCCGGGCGCATAGCTGCGTTGCAGGCTCCTTGTTTGGCGCTGCCAAACGGCGTCGCCGGCGCCTTGCCCTGCACCGGGCGCTGCCCCGCCGCGTGCAGGCATATAGCGTTAACAGGCCCTAGGCAATCGAGCCCCACCTATTCGGGCTTGTGTGGTTAAATTTCCTGCCCTTGGAGAAAATCGTTGAAGGCTTTTATTCTAACGTACCACTCGCATCACGTGTTGGGACCGCAGTATCACCTCAACGATCACATCGCCTTTCCGCTCGATCTTGAACTCATCACTGCGGCGGGATATCGAATCGTTCCGCTGGGAGCAATAGTCGAACAATTGACGGCTGACCAGGAAAGCGGCGCAACGGCAGCAAGTCACGACGCACGATATGTTGCACTGACGTTCGATGACGGCCCGATTTATGACCTCGACGATTTCGTCCATCCGGAGATGGGGCTCCAGCGAGGGTTCGTCGGGGTGATGCGCGATTTTTCCGCGACTAACGGCGAGCGGCGCCAACCGAACTTGAACGCCACCAGTTTCGTCATCGCATCGCCGGAGGCCCGCCGCGTGATCGAAACCACGTTTGACGCGGAGTACACCTACCTCGGCGCCGGTTCGATGGGAGAACGCTGGTGGGATCGGGCGATTGCAACAGGACTTTTATCGATAGCCAATCATAGCTGGGACCACCTGCATCCTGCACTCGAACGAGTCGCGCATTCAAAGCAGGTGCGTGCTGATTTCACGCAAGTCGTCTCCGAGGAAGATGCGGACGCCCAGATCCTCGCTGCGTCGCGATACATACACGAGCACACGGGCGGCAAGGCAACGCCTTTCTTTGCCTACCCGTTCGGGCATTTCAACGATTTTCTGGCGGCAACGTACCTGCCGAAGAAGGGAAGGGCTGCCGGAATCCGTGCGGCATTCACCAGCGAGCCCCGCCCCGTCGCTGCGGGCGATAACGTGTATACCCTGCCTCGTTATATTTGCGGCCATCACTGGAAGACACCTGAGCAACTGGCGGCCATCCTTTCGTCAGCGTGATCGGGTGTTTGAGGCAATTTCGCGGGACGACGACGTTATTGTCGCGCAGGCGGGAATCCAGCGACTTTCATTAAGTGACGCTGGGTCTCCGCGTTCGCGGGGACGACGAGCTTAGCAGGCCAAGCGCCACGTTTCGGTAATCCCCCAACACATCCAATCGGTGTCAAAAAGGCCCGATTTTAGCGACCTGCTCGATGAGCTCTTGCTGTCTTGCCGGCGACAGCTCGCGAAACCATTTCACGATCAGATACTTCTTGTCGGTGGAAACGTACCCGAAACGTGCATCGACAATCCACGCTTTCCTGTCCCCGCAGAACCCAAACCAGGCGTCGCAGTCGTTAAGTTCGCGTGCGGCGGCTTCCATCATCAATTGCGCGATGCCGCCGCGAGACCTGCACTCCGCCCACTGGTCTCGTGACATGCGTCGATAGATGGTCGCGTGCACGCACATGCCGCCTTCGAGATAGACGTCACCGTAGCGTATCCAGTTGCAGAATCCAACGGGCTCAAACGAATTCTCCGCCCATTTGTAGAACGCGACATATTGGCGCCATGCCTCCGGAGGCGTGGGAATGGGTAATCCGCACCCGTCACGCGGCACCGGAAAAGGCGCCCGAAAACTGTCCCAAAAAAGGTGCGAGGCGAAGAAACCCGCGTTTGCAAAACGAACAACCTCAAATGATTCCGAAAACGTCGACATCCTCATTAGCCCCCGTCAACTTTGGTCCATTGAATCAACGCGGTGCCGGCGGCGTAAGCATCACGATATCGACGCGCTCTGGCGTTGCCGAGTCGATCTCGACGCGCCAAGTCACCGCCGCATCCGAAGCGCAGCTACGGCACGCGTAGAGGAGGCTCACGGCGTCGCGCGCAAACGAGGCTTGCGGCTCGCCGTTCGCGGTCACCCTTAACACGGGGGCGGGCGTCCAGGTCAGATAGGGAATGCTGATGACTACGACCGCATTGCGCGGCGCGACGGCTTCCAGTTGCAGCGTGCGCACAGGCCCCACAGGCATTCGGTATGGCGGGTAGAGGGTTCCGTCCGGCACGGCATAACCCGCGGCGGGACCGATTACGCGTGCGGCGGGAGCGATGCCAAGTCCCCCAACCCAGCGAACAGGCTGCCACCCAAGCGCAGCCCATAACGGTTTGGCAAGACCGACGAGGTGCGACGCTGACGATGGCTCCGCACCAAGCAGGCGTATGTTGCGCGATCCGCAACGCAGCCGATGGTCGAGGCCGAAATAGGAGTCCTCGAGGTAGGCGTAAGTGCCGTGCAGGACGATCGTTCGCTGCTCGCCGCATAGCAGTGCTCCGCTCTCATCGACTGCGTAAGCCGGCAGCCATGGTTCGGTCGGGGCCGGCGCCGCGTCGTCCTGCTTGACGTCAAGGCGCGAAACCAACGGCATTGTCACCTCGCCCGATGAGATGGCCTGTGCGATTCCGCCGACGGTCGCAACAAGCAGTGCGAGAATGGCCGAGATCAATGCGCCCGCGGTCATCCCGGCACGCGATCCCGTCAGCTCGCAGAGGCGATACAGTCCCACCGCACCGAGCCCGGCGAGCGGCGGCAGCATGGCGAACGTCATATAGAACGGCGTTACCGGCCGGATCCATGCGATTGTTGCGGCAACGACACCCGTCACGCAAAGACCGATCAGGATCAATGCCCGGTGGCGACGAAAAGCCGCGATCAGTCCGATGCCCGCGGCGATTTCTATAGCCATGACTGCTGTCCAGATTGCAGAGGAAACGCCAGGCACCCACGCGAAAAATGCACCGGTGACCACTTGTGGACCCCGCACCAGAACTCCGTAGAGCAGCGCGGGCAGGTGCGCCAGGTTTTCCACCCGCACCATGCCCTGGAACAGCTCGTCGGTGTGCTCGAAGCCGGTCGACGGCGCGAGCAGTTGTTCGAGTGCGCGCGGTGCAAACGGCAGCGCGGCGACGAATAGCGACACCGAGCCCCAGAGGATCAGTGTACGCAGATCGCGCAATACAAACAACGCGACGGCAGCGACGACGAGCACAAGGGCCGCGGTGGATGGGTGCGCATGAATCGCAAGCGCCAGCGCGCCGGCGGCGAGGACGAGCCAGCCGGGGCGGCGATCCTGCGCAAGACGTATCAGTGCATAAAGGACGAGCATCGTGCACACGCGAACGGCGGTGACGTGACCGAAACCCACAAGCTCGAATGTTCCCCACCCCGGCAGCGCCAGCAGTGCGCACCACAAGAGTCCCAGGCGGCGATCGAGGAGTCGGCGTCCCGCGGCATAAGCCAGTGGAAATTGCAAACTCCCGAGCGCCGCGGCAAACAACGCGACGGAGAGCCAGGATTCGTGCAGTGCCAGCGGCAACGCCAGCAAATAGAACCATATCGGCCCCAGATGCAGCGCGCCGGCGAGCAGCGGACCGTGCAGTGGAAGGGCATGCAGATGACGAATCGCGTACGCCTCCGCGACATCGCGCGCGGTGTCGTACCCCGAGCCGCCGGCGAAACCACTAGCGACAGACACCACCATGAACGCGGCGATGGCGAGGCGATCGAGACCGGCGCCGCGTGGAATTGCGCGTTGTGCGCCGGCCAACGACGCATCGCGCATGGAAGTCGCCGCGGGCATCGGTTCAGGCCCGTCGCGTGGGCAGCCGAAACAGCCAGTACTGATTCACCGCGAAGCTGACCGGTGGTGCGAGCACAATGGATACAGCGAGACCGATGTACGATGGCCACTGGGTCGACGATGTCGCTCCGCCCGACGAGTGGACGCAATGCGCACGATTCGAAGGCATCTTTAGCTCGCACCGAGATTGAAGAACTCGCGCTGACCGCGCATCGCGGCGATGCGGCCGCGCAGCAGCTGCAAGTGGCCGGGGTCGTCGACGAAGTTCAGGCGCTCGCTGTTGACGATCAACAGCGGCGCGCCCGCGTATTGATAGAAATAGCGGCTGTACGCGTCGGCCAGCCGCGCCAGATAGTGCTCCGATATCGCGCGCTCGTAGCCGATGCCGCGCTTATGAACCCGTTCGATCAGCGTCGTCACCGGCGCCTGCAGATAGATCACCAGATCGGGTGTCGGCGTCTGCAGTTTCAGGTGCGAATACACCTTGTCGTACAGCGCGAATTCGTCGTCGGTGAGGTTGAGCCGCGCGAACAGCGGGTCCTTGTCCAGCAGGAAATCGGCCACCGTTGGCCGGGCGAACATATCGAGCTGGGTCAACCCCCGCAGCTGATCGACGCGCTGGAAGAGAAAATTGAGCTGCGTTGGCAGCGCGAAGCGGGGCATGTCTTCGTAGAACCGGGCCAGGAACGGATTCTCGTCGGGTGCCTCGAGCAAGGCGTCGGCGCCGAGCGAACTCGCAAGCGTCCGGGCGAGGCTCGTCTTGCCCGCGCCGATCGGGCCTTCGATGACGATGTAGCGGCATTTCTCGATGTCCATTTTGGAAATCGCTACGAGCGGATATGGCGGCGGGTGCGGGCGATGCGCTGTCCGTGCAATTGGCGCAGCCAGCGGCGCGCGGCGCCGCGCCCGGGAATGACCGCCGACGGCGCGATGTCCAGCAGCGGCTTGAGCACGAACGCGCGCTGGTGCATGCGCGGATGCGGCAATGTCAGCTGTCGGATGCGCGAACGGCGACGGCCGAATAGTAGCAAATCGAGGTCGAGCGTCCGCGCCGCATTGCGTCGGCGGCGCTCCGCCGGCGGCCTGCCGTGACGATGCTCGATCGCGCGCATCCGTTTGAGCAGCGCCGGTGCCGGCAGAGCAGTCACCAGCGCGGCGACGGCGTTGACGTAATCGGGCTGCGCACCGCTTGCGTCGAGAGGCGCGCTGACGTAATTGGGTGAAACGGCGGCCACGCGCGTGCGCGGCAGGCGCGCCATCTCGGCGATCGCGCGCGCAAGCTGGCGGCGGGGATGGGCAAGATTGCTGCCGATGCCGACATAGGCGAGCGAGGCGGCGGACGAATGCCGGAACCGATACGGCACTACTCGGCGCTCTCTTCGCCCTCGGCCGCGCCGTCCGCGGCGGCTACGTTCGCCGCCGGCTCGCGCTTGCGTCCCCGGCTGCGCGAGCGGCGGCGCTTTTTCGGCGCTTCGTCCGGCTTGAGCATTCGCTCGCGCTCGGCAGCATCGGCGTCCTGGAATTTCGTCCACCAGTCGGCGAGTCCGGTGAGCTCGCCCTGCAATTCGCCGCTTTCGCAGCGCAGAACGAGAAAGTCGTAGGCGGCGCGAAAGCGCGGGTGCTCGAGCAGGCGGAACGGTCGCTGCCCGGCGCGTTGTTCGAAGCGCGGCTGCAGCGCCCAGATCTCCTTGATCGTCGTCTCGAAGCGGCGCGGAATCGCAAGCCGCTCGGCCTGCTGCTCTAGCACGCGATCCATCGCGTCGAACAGTGCCGGCATCGGGCGCTCGCCGCGCTGCTGCGCCGCGTTCCAGCTGGCGAGCACCTCGTGCCAGAGCAGACAGGCGAAAAGGAACGCCGGAGTTACCGATTTGCCGTCGCCCACGCGCTGGTCGGTATTGGCGAGTGCGAGATCGACGAAGCGCTGGCCCAACGGCTGTTCGAGGATCACGTCCAGCAGCGGCAGCACGCCGTGGTGCAGGCCGTGAAGGCGCAGGCTCTTTACCGATTCGGTGGCATGGCCCGAGAGCAGGATTTTTTCCATCTCGTCGAACAGGCGGGCGGGAGGAACGTTATGGATCAGCGGTGCCAGCACCGGAATCGGCGCGGCGGTCTTTTTCTCGATGCTGATTCCGAGCTTGGCCGCCAGCCGCGCGCCGCGGAGCATGCGCACCGGGTCTTCGCGGTAACGGGTCACCGGGTCGCCGATCAGGCGCAGCCGCCGTGCCTTGACGTCGGCCACCCCGCCGACATAGTCCCAGACTTCCTCGGTCGTCGGATCGAAGTACAGCGCGTTCATCGTGAAGTCGCGCCGTGCCGCGTCCTGCGCCTGCGTGCCGAAAACATTGTCCGACAGGAGTCGGCCGTGCTCGTCGGCGATGTCGTCGCCCGTTTGCCGCGACCGGAACGTCGCGACCTCGATCGTCTCCGCACCGGCGAGCACGTGCACCAGCCGGAACCGCCGGCCGATGATGAAGGCGCGGCGAAACAGCGGCTTGATCTGTTCCGGCGTCGCATTCGTCGCCAGGTCGAAATCCTTCGGAATGATGCCGAGCAGCAGGTCGCGCACGGCGCCGCCGACGATGAAGGCCTTGAATCCCGCCTGCTGCAGCTTGCGCACGACATCCTGCGCACCGCGGGAAATCTGGCTCCTGCGGACCGGATGCGCGCCCGGACCGTAGATGCGCGGCTCCGCGGCAATACGTCCGGGAACCAGGCGCGCGAGCAGCCGGCGAATCATCGTCCTCGCGATCTTGCGGGCGGCCGCGCAGCGCAGCCGTCCAGCACGCGGGCACAAGCCGCGGTCGGCGTCCGGATACACGCGAGTCGAGGGAATGAGTGCGACGCCATCAACGGTTGGGATAGGTTGCTGCAGCGACGCGGGCGACGCGTCCCAGGCGCCGGGAGAAAGACGCGGCGCGAGGTCTCATCGTAGCATGGCGGCGTGGCAAGCCGAGGTGAAATCGCGGATAATCAGTGCCTTGTGTGGCCTGCATCGGCCGCATTCAGGAGAATTCATGCCCAGCTACAAGCACGTCAGCATCCCCGCCGGCGGCGCGAAAATCACTGTCAACAAAGACTATAGCCTCGTCGTTCCGGATCAGCCGATCATCCCATACATCGAAGGCGATGGCACCGGAGTCGATATCACGCCGGTGATGATCAAGGTCGTCGACGCGGCGGTGGCCAAGGCGTACGGGGGCAAACGGCGAATTCACTGGATGGAAATCTTCGCCGGCGAGAAATCGACCAAGGTCTACGGCGCCGACGTGTGGCTGCCCGACGAAACGCTGGAAATCCTCAGGGAATACGTCGTTTCGATCAAGGGACCGCTGACGACGCCGGTCGGCGGCGGCATCCGTTCGCTCAACGTCGCGCTGCGCCAGCAACTCGATCTTTATGTCTGTCTGCGGCCGGTCCGTTATTTCGCCGGCGTGCCGAGCCCCCTCAAGGCGCCGGAGAAGACCAACATGGTGATCTTTCGGGAGAACTCGGAGGACATCTACGCGGGCATCGAATGGGAGGCGGAATCCGACGGCGCGAAAAAGCTGATCAAGTTTCTGATCGACGACATGGGCGTGAAAAAGATCCGCTTTCCCGCGACGTCGGGTATCGGCATCAAGCCGGTGTCCCGCGAAGGCACCGAGCGCCTGGTGCGCAAGGCAATCCAGTACGCGATCGACAACGACCGCAAGTCGATGACCCTGGTGCACAAGGGCAACATCATGAAGTTCACCGAGGGCGGCTTCCGCGACTGGGGCTATGCGCTGGCGCTGAAGGAATTCGGGGCCGTCGCCATCGACGGCGGGCCCTGGTGCAAATTTCGCAATCCGAGGACCGGGCGGGACATTGTCGTCAAAGACGTCATCGCCGACGCGTTCCTGCAGCAGATCCTGCTGCGCCCGGAGGAATACGACGTCATCGCAACGCTCAACCTCAATGGCGACTACATCTCCGACGCACTGGCTGCGCAGGTTGGCGGAATCGGCATCGCGCCGGGCGCGAACATGTCGGATTCGGTTGCGATGTTCGAAGCCACGCATGGAACCGCGCCGAAGTACGCCGGCAAGGATTACGTCAATCCCGGGTCGGAAATCCTCTCTGCCGAGATGATGCTCGTCCACATGGGCTGGCCCGAAGCCGCGGCGCTGATCGTGTCCAGCCTCGAGAAGGCGATCGCGGACAAGTTCGTGACCTACGACTTCGCCCGTCTGATGCCCGGCTCGACGCAGGTGAGCTGCTCGGGATTCGGCAAGGCGATGATCGAACGGATGTAGTGTCGCGAGCCACCCGGCGAGGGCCCGAAAGCCGCCCGCGCAGCGGGTTGTTGCACAAATCCAACGCCGGCTGTTCCGCTGCGCCGGCGCGGCTTCCCGCGCCGCGTCTCCCGGCTGCTTGGAGCGCACGATTGAACCAGTTGGCGGGCGGACTTGCCTTATGCATGCTTCCGTCGAAGAATGGCAATCGTGGTGACTCACCCGAAAGGACTGCGCGTGGGTAACGGGCCGGCGGCGGCGCCCAATTGGCAGGCGCGAACGGTCGGCCCCTTGAAAAACCCGGCGCAGACATCAAACTAGTGACGGTAGCGAAGTGCCGCTTGATTCGAGTGCGCCGATGCCGGCGGGCGAACGGCGCGCCGACGGGCGCGGCCCGGCCTTGTCGCCCGTGCAGCGCGGCGACGATCGACGTCGCGCCGTGCAGCATCGGCTAGCGGTCTCGCGGGGCGCACGGTGGCGATGCATGAGCGTGACGACAACGTCCTCGAGGCCGAGAAGACCCGCCTCAAACCCCCGCCGCTGTATAAGGTCATTCTCCTGAACGACGATTACACGCCGATGGACTTTGTCGTCGTCGTGTTGCAGACTGTGTTTGCGATGAACCGCGAGAAGGCGACTCAGGTAATGCTGCAGATCCACCGCGAAGGCATGGGCGTGTGCGGCACCTACACCCGCGAAGTTGCGGCGGCCAAGGTCGACCAGGTTCTTAGCATTGCACGCAGACATCAGCATCCGTTGCAGTGTACGATGGAGGAAACGTAGCGTTGGTGGCGGGATGCGTTGCCTAAGCGCTCTTGCCGAGACTGAGGCCCGGAAAGAAACTATGATTGCGCAGGAACTGGAAGTTTCCCTTCACATGGCTTTTGTCGAAGCCCGGCAGAAGCAGCACGAGTTCATCACCGTCGAGCATCTGCTGCTCGCGATGCTCGACAACCCGTCTGCGGCGGAAGTCCTGAAGGCCTGCAGCGTCGACATCGAAGAGCTGCGCGGCGTCCTGACCGACTTCATCAACGAGCACACGCCGCGCCTT
Organism: Betaproteobacteria bacterium; assembly: GCA_040005975.1. Lineage (GTDB taxonomy): Bacteria > Pseudomonadota > Gammaproteobacteria > Burkholderiales > Casimicrobiaceae > PALSA-1003. The sequence goes on from JBDTXW010000003.1 coordinate 9,076, forward strand.
TCGCCGCACTCGGATGCCGATACGCAGCCGACGCAGGGATTCCAGCGCGTGATCCAGCGCGCGATCCTGCATGTGCAATCGTCGGGCAGGAAGGAAGTCACCGGCGCCAACGTGCTGGTCGCCGTGTTCGGGGAAAAGGAGTCGCACGCCGTCTACTTTCTCAACCAGCGCGGCGTGACCCGGCTCGACGTCGTCAACTACATCGCCCACGGCATCACCAAGACGCCGCAGAAGGGGCAGGAAAAGCAGGAGCCTGCGAAGGACGACGCCGAGGGCGAGCAGCAGCCCGCCGGCGCCCTCGACGCGTACACGGTCGACCTCAATCATCTTGCCAAGACCGGCAAGATCGATCCGCTGATTGGGCGCGAGTACGAGCTCGAGCGGGTCATTCAGGTCTTGTGCCGCCGCCGCAAGAACAATCCGCTGCTGGTCGGCGAAGCCGGCGTCGGCAAGACGGCGATCGCCGAGGGGCTCGCCCGCCGCATCAATGACGGCAACGTTCCGGAGATGCTGAAGGACTTCGTCGTGCATTCGCTCGACATGGGCGCACTGCTTGCGGGCACCAAGTACCGCGGCGACTTCGAGCAGCGCCTGAAGGCAGTGCTCAAGCAGCTGACGGAGAATCCGAAGTCGATCCTGTTCATCGACGAGATCCATACGATCATCGGCGCGGGTGCGGCCTCGGGCGGCACGCTCGACGCGTCGAACCTGCTGAAGCCCGCGCTGTCGACCGGCGCGCTCAAGTGCATAGGCGCGACCACGTACAACGAATATCGCGTGATCTTCGAAAAGGATCATGCGCTGTCGCGGCGTTTCCAGAAAATCGACGTGCCCGAGCCGTCGATCGCCGAGACGATCGAGATCCTCAAGGGCCTGAAGACGCGCTTCGAGCAGCATCATGGCGTCAAGTACGCGCCGGCTGCATTGACGACGGCGGCCGAGCTCGCTGCCCGCTTCATCAACGACCGGCACCTGCCCGACAAGGCGATCGACGTCATCGATGAAGCCGGGGCGGCGCAGAAGATCCTGCCGAAATCCAAGCAGAAGAAAGTGATCAACAAGGGCGAGATCGAGGAGATCGTCGCCAAGATCGCGCGCATTCCGGCCAAGAGCGTGAGCTCCGACGACCGCAATGCGCTGAAGACGCTCGACCGCGATCTGAAGAACGTCGTTTTCGGCCAGAGCCTGGCGATCGACGCGCTGGTCGCGGCGATCCGCATGGCGCGCTCGGGGCTCGGCAATCCGCGCAAGCCGATCGGCAATTTCCTCTTCTCGGGACCGACCGGCGTCGGCAAGACCGAAGTCGCGCGGCAGCTCGCTTTCTGTCTCGGCGTCGAGCTCTTGCGCTTCGACATGTCCGAATACATGGAGCGGCACGCGGTGTCGCGGCTGATCGGCGCGCCGCCTGGATATATCGGCTTCGATCAGGGCGGGCAGCTGACCGAGGCGATCACCAAGCATCCGTACAGCGTGCTGCTGATGGACGAGATCGAGAAGGCGCACCCGGACATCTACAACATCCTGCTGCAGGTCATGGATCATGGCACGCTGACCGACAACAACGGCCGCAAGGCGGATTTCCGCAACGTGATCATCATAATGACTACCAATGCTGGCGCCGACGTCTTGTCGAAGAGCTCGATCGGGTTCATGAGCAGCAAGCAGGCCGGCGACGAAATGGAATCGATCAAGCGCATGTTCACACCGGAATTCCGCAACCGGCTGGACGCGACGATCTCGTTCGCCTCGCTCGACCACGATGTTATCCTGCGCGTCGTCGACAAGTTCCTGCTCGAACTGGAGAACCAGCTGCACGAAAAGAAGGTCGACTCCTCGTTTACGCCGCGGCTGCGTGAATTCCTCGCGAAAAAGGGATTCGATCCTCAGATGGGCGCGCGCCCGATGGCGCGACTGATCCAGGACACGATCCGCAAGGCACTCGCCGAGGAGCTCCTGTTCGGCCGGCTGGTCACCGGCGGCAGGGTAGTGATCGACGTCGACGACGAGGAAAAAATCCGGCTCGAGTTCGACGAATCCAAAGAGGCGGCGCCGGTCGCGTAGTCCGGGTCAAGCGCAGAGAACAACGGGAGCCCACGGGCTCCCGTTGCTTTTGCCGAACACCACAGCGCGATTGAATTCGACGCCGAAATCGGCGACGATGCGCTGATGAGGTCGAGGTACCTGCCGCGCCTGCTCGTCGCCGCGTTGGGCGTGTGCGCGGCACCGGCGGTCCTGGCTGCCGACAGTGATGCCGGGCGCGACATCGCCGCCAATTGCGCAAGCTGCCATCACGGCGATCGCCGCAGCGGCGCCGCGATTCCCGCTTTGGCCGGCGTAGACAAGACGATGATCGTGCAGCGCATGCGGGAGTTCCGTGACGGCAGGCGCCCGTCGACGATCATGCAGCAGCTCGCCAAGGGCTATACCGACGAGCAGATCGAAGCCGCCGCTTCGTATCTGGCGGCGCAGAAGCCGTGACGATAGCCGGCGTTAGCGGCTTCACCCGCCGCCGCTTGCTCGGAGCGGGTGCCGGGATGCTGGTCGTTCGGGCGCTGTCCGCCTGCGCGAATGCGGCGCCCCCGGCTGCGCCGAAAGTCGTCGTCGTCGGCGGCGGTTACGCGGGCGCGACGGCGGCGCGCTATCTTCGCCTTTGGAGCGGCGGCGCGATCGACGTCACGCTCATCGAGCGCGAGGTGGCGTTTGTTTCCTGTCCGCTGTCCAATCTGGTGATCGGCGGCAGCAGGCGGCTGGCCGACATCACGATCGCCTACGATGGTCTGGAAAGATTGGGTGTGCGCAGAATCCGCGGCGAAGCAGTCGCGATCGATGCACCGGCGCGGACCGTTCGCCTGGCGCACGGTGATCCGATTTCGTACGACCGCCTGATCCTCGCCCCGGGTGTCGATTTCATATATGACGCTATTCCCGGGCTGCGCAGTCCGGCCGCGCAGGCGCTCGTGCCGCACGCCTGGAAGGCCGGGCCGCAAACGGTCGCGTTGCGCGTTCGGCTCGAGGCGATGCGCGACGGCGGGGTGTTTGTGATTCACGTACCGAAGGCGCCGTATCGCTGCCCGCCCGCACCTTACGAACGCGCCTGCCAGGTCGCCAGTTATTTCGTGCGCCAGAAACCGAAGTCGAAGGTGATCATTCTCGACGCCAACGAAGAAGTGCAGTCGAAAAAAGCGCTGTTCACCGCAGCGTGGAACGGACGCTACAAAGGCTATGTCGAATATCGGCCGAACAGCGAACTGCTCGACGTCGATCCAGCGGGCTCGACCCTCAAGCTCGATTTCGAAGACGTCCTGGCCGATGTGATCAATGTGATTCCGCCGCAACGCGCCGGCGCGATAGCCCGCGAGCTGGGAATGGCGAACGCCAACGGCAGCTTCTGCGAGGTCGACTTCCTTTCCTACGAGTCGACCGCGCAGAAGAACATTCACGTACTCGGCGATGCGATCCAGACCGCACCGCTGATGCCGAAGTCCGGCCACATGGCCAATCAGCACGGCAAGGTGTGCGCCGCCGCGATCATCGCGCTGCTGCAGGGCCGGGACGTCAATCCGGCGCCGCTTTTCGCCAACGCCTGTTACAGCTATATCGACGACAGGGAAGTCGTCCACATCGCGTCGGTCCATGCCTATGACCGCGCGCAGAAAACGATGCTGGTCGTGCCTGGCAGCGAAGGCCTGTCGCCGGCGCCGAGCGCGGATGAAGCGGCCTACGCCGAAGCCTGGGCGCGCAACATCTGGTTCGACATGCTGGGCTAACGCGCACAGTGGACGAATTCATGAACAAGGATCGGCTCGGCAGCGCGCGCGGGGGCGAGGCGGATCGCGAGCTTCGCCGCAGGATGCCGCGCGCCCGAGTCGCCGGACGCTGGCTGCTGGCCTTGCTGGTGGCGCTGACGATCGTTGCCAACGCGGCCGCGGCCGACGACAACACCTATCCGGACAAGCCGATTCACCTGATCGATCCCTACGGCGCCGGCGGCGCCAACGACCTGTTCGGCCGGATCATCGGCGCCAGGCTTGAAGCGCTGGGCCAGCCGGTGATCATCGAAAACCGCAGCGGCGCAGGCGGCAACATCGGTACCGAGTACGTCGCCAAGGCCAGGCCCGACGGCTACACGCTGCTGTTGGGCTCAAACGGCAACAACACGATCAACCCGGCGCTCTACCCATCGCTTCCATTCGACGCCGCGACCGCATTTGCGCCGATCACCAAGCTCGCGACGGTCCCCATCGTGCTGGTGGCCTCGCCGTCGTTGCCCGCGAAAAATCTGGCCGAGGTGATCGCGCTCGCGAAAAGCCGTCCGGGCACGCTCGCCTACGCCAGCCCCGGGGTCGGATCGACCGCACACCTGACGGCCTCACTGCTCGCGTCCCTGGCCGGCATCGACATGCTGCACGTGCCGTACAAGGGCGGCGGCGCGGCGATGAGCGGCGTCCTGACCGGCGACACGCCGCTGGCATTTGTCGTCATCTCCACAGCGCAGGCGTTGGCGCAAGCCGGCCGCGTGCGTGTCATTGCGGTGACGAGCGGCACGCGCAACGCAGCGATGCCGGACGTACCCACGATCGCCGAGTCGGGTTTTCCCGGCTTCGACATCGCGTCGTGGTACGGCCTGCTTGCGCCGGCAGGAACGCCGCCGGCGATCGTTGCGCGGCTGCATGCGGAGGTGATACGCATCCTGCAGCAGCCCGACGTTCGGCAACAATTCGCGGCGATGGGTGCCGCTCCGGTAGGCAACACGCCGGAGGCGTTCGAAGCCGAGATTCGCGCCGATCTGACGCGCTGGGCGGCAGTGGTCAAAGCCGCGGGCATCCGTGCCGAATAGGCCGCAGCGTCGCTACCGCAGGCGCCGGCGCTTGCGCGCTTCTTGCGCGCACGAGTGATGGCGATTCCGGTACTGCTGGCGGCCACGGCAACTCAATACATCGGCACAGCGCGCATTCCGGGGGCGCTTGCCGCCAACGGGTTCGATGTCAGCTTGCTCGCGCCACGCGAGACGCTGGCAGAGACAAGCCGCCACATCGGCAGGATCGAACACCTGTCGGACGACACGACGCCGCGACAATGGGCGCACGCATTCGCTGCGATGGTCGAAGCCGTGTCGCCGCGGATCGTGCTGGCCTGCGACGATACCGCGCAGCGGCTGCTGCAGGCGATTGCATTATCGCCGCCGGATGACATGCCGCCGACGTTGCGCCTGCGGCTGGCTGCACTGGTTCGCGCTTCACTGGGAGCGCCCGAGCATTATCGGACGAGCGTCGACAAAACGTTGCTGCCGCCGGCAGCCGCCGCCCTCGGGATCCGCGTGCCGCCGTACGCCGTTGTCTCGGAAATCGAGGAGCTCGTCGATTTCTCCGGCCGCCACGGATTTCCGGTGGTGCTCAAGCGTGCGTTTGGTGCCGCCGGCGAATGGGTGGAGATCGCCAATGATCGCCGCCAGCTTGCCGCGGCGCACGCGAAGCTTGCGTCGGCGGTGACGCTCGAGGTGGAAGGTGCCGCGTCGCGTTCGTTGCTCGCGCAGGCGCACGTATCCGGAGTCATACGCAATCAGAACGTCGCGGCGTGGCAGGGGCAAATGCTCGCCGGTTTTGTTCGCGAAAAGATGGTCGCGCATCCGCCGCCGATGGGTCCGTCGACCGTCAACCGCTACCTGCATTCGGCCGAAACCCAGGACTTTGCCGAAAGGCTGGTTCGGGGATTGGGCATGAGCGGATTGTTCGGCATCGAGTTCATCGCCGACCGCGACAGCGGCGCGGCGTATCTGCTCGAGATCAACCGGAGAATCACGCCCGGTACGCCGACCGGGGCCTTGGTCGGCGTCGATCTTTGTGCTGCGTTGCGCGCGGTGATCGACGAGGTGCCTAACGCGTCGCGCACGCGGCTCGACGATGGCGAGGAACACGTCATCGCACAATTTCCTCAGGAGTGGTTGCGTGATCCGGGCAGTGCCTACTTGCGCGATTGTCGCGTCGACGCCCCATGGAACGACCCGCGGCTGTTCGCTGCGATGCTTGCATTGCGACCACGCCCGCAGCGTTCGGCTGTGGGCACATCGCCACACTGAGCGTGGGGTGGCGGCGACCTTCGTCGCGCCTGCCGAGGCTAAGGGCGGAAGGAATTTCCATCTAGCGGCGTCCCGTTCTGGGCGCTAGCTAGGCCGCCCACTCTCTGATCATCAAAGTAATCAATGGCTTTAGGTCAATGATATCGTTGACCGCCGCCCATTTACCATGCGTTGCAGCAACAACTTGGCCCTTTTTGGGGCAATCGTTTCCATTGTGCGGAAGTAATTTTTAAGTCCATGATTAATTGTGAGATTTATCATACTGCAATGCGCAAAATCCGCTTGTGTTTAGCAAGCCCCTTTGCTAACGTCGGCTCGAGCACGCGGCGGCCCGCAAACCTGGACGCCTTGCCGGATTGGCCATGAGGCAGACGATGGGAGCAGCGATGAACTACGATCTTGAAGCGGCGAGACTCAAGAAGGACTGGGCAGAAAATCCGCGCTGGAAAGGCATCAGCCGCGGCTATGCCGCCGATGAGGTCGTGCGCCTGCGCGGCTCGGTTCACATCGAGCACACCCTCGCGCACCGGGGCGCCGAAAAGCTCTGGAAGCTCGTCAACGAGGAGCCGTTCGTCAACACGCTGGGCGCAATGAGCGGCAATCAGGCGATGCAGCAGGTGAAGGCGGGGCTCAAGGCCATTTACCTGTCGGGCTGGCAAGTCGCAGCCGACGCCAACCTCGCCGGCGAGATGTATCCGGACCAGTCACTCTATCCGGTCAATTCGGTGCCTTCGGTAGTGCGCCGGATCAACGCCACGCTGACCCGCGCCGATCAGATACAGCATATGGAAGACAGTGGCGAAATCGATTACTTCGCGCCGATCGTCGCCGATGCCGAGGCCGGGTTCGGGGGCGTGCTCAACGCGTTCGAGTTGATGAAGGCGATGATCGAAGCCGGCGCCGCGGGCGTGCATTTCGAGGATCAGCTGGCGTCGGTCAAGAAGTGCGGGCATATGGGCGGCAAGGTGCTGGTGCCGACGCGCGAAGCCGTCGAGAAGCTGGTCGCGGCGCGGCTGGCCGCCGACTGCATGGGCGTGCCGACGGTGATACTCGCACGCACCGACGCCGAAGCCGCCGATATGGTGACCTCCGATATCGATGAAAACGACCGGCCGTTCTGCACCGGCGAGCGCACGGTCGAAGGCTTTTACAAGACCCGCAGCGGTCTGGAGCAGGCTGTGTCGCGCGGCCTCGCCTATGCGCCGTACGCGGACTTGCTGTGGTGCGAAACGGGCAAGCCCGACCTAGAGTTCGCGAAGGCATTTGCCGACGGCATCCATGTCCGTTTTCCGGGCAAGATGCTGGCGTACAACTGCTCGCCCTCGTTCAACTGGAAGAAGAACCTCGACGACGCGACCATCGCCCGGTTCCAGCGCGAGCTCGGCGCGATGGGCTACAAGTTCCAATTCATCACGCTGGCCGGGTTCCACAGCCTCAACTATTCGATGTTCCATCTCGCACACGGTTATGCGCGCGAGCAGATGAGCGCATTTGTCGAGTTGCAGGAAGCGGAGTTCGCTGCGGTCGCCGACGGTTTCACCGCGGTCAAGCACCAGCGAGAGGTCGGCACCGGCTACTTTGACGCGGTCGCGCAGACGATCCAGGGCGGCCAATCGTCGACCACTGCGCTCAAGGGCTCGACCGAGGACGAGCAGTTCTTCGACCGGCCGAAGACGGCATTGTCGGTCGCGAACGGATAGTCGAGCGACGGCGTTTCGCGTGGAGCGCAGACGGCGCGGCCCGGCAACGGGTCGGCGCCGTTTGTTTTATATTGACGCGATGGCGAGCTCGACGCTGCGTCTGTTCTTTGCGCTTTGGCCCGATCCGCAGACGCGAGCCGCGCTCGCGGTGCTTGCCGAACGCGTGGCCCGCGAGACCGGCGGCCGCGCGACCGTGACCGCCAACATCCATCTGACTCTCGCGTTTCTCGGCGCGCAGCCGCGGGAGAGCGCCGCTGCGCTGGCCGCGCGTGCCGGAGCCATCAGCGCATCGCCATTCACGCTCGTGCTCGATCACATCGATTGCTGGCGCAAGAACGGCATCGCGTGGCTCGGCGCAAGCGAGGTTCCCGCGCCGCTCGCGTCGTTGCGCAATTCGTTGATCGCGTCGCTCGCGGCGTTCGGCATAGCCGATGATCCGCGCCCGTTCGCCGTGCACGTGACGCTGGCCCGCAAGGTCACGACCTTGCTGCGTCGCCGGCTGCCCTCGCCGGTCGCCTGGCCGGTCGACGCACTGGCGCTGGTCGCCTCGGATACGGGGATCGAAGGTCCGGTGTATCGGGTCCTCGCGAGCTTGCCGTTCGAAGCGCCGCGCTGATCCGGCGCGTCAGTCGCCGCGCGCGATCGGGCGCGACGTGTCGGCGACCCATTCGCTCCACGAACCCGGATAGAGCCGCGAGCCGGGCAGACCGGCGATCGCCATCGCCAGCACGTTGTGGCATGCGGTCACGCCCGACCCGCATTGATGCACGACCGCCGCCGGCGGCGTGCCGAGCTGCGCCAGGAACTCGGCGCGCAGCAGTTCCGCCGGCTTGAACGTCCCCTGCGCTGTCAGATTCGCGGTGTACGGCCGATTGATCGCGCCGGGGATGTGGCCGGCCACCGGATCGAGCGGCTCGATGTCGCCGCGAAAGCGCTCCGGGGCTCGCGCATCGACGATCGTAAGCGGGTTCGCGCCGCCTTCATTCAGGTGGCGCAGGATATCGTTGCTGGAGACGACCGGGCGCGGCGGCATCGGCACGAACCGGGCCGGCGCGAGGCTTGGGGGATCGGTGGTCAACGGTCGTCCCTCGGCAATCCACTTGTCGATGCCGCCGTCCAGCACCGCGGCCGCATCGTGGCCGAGCCACTGCAGCAGCCACCAGAGGCGGGACGCCCACATACCGTTGTTCTGGTCGTAAGCGACGACCTGCTTCGACGCGTCGATGCCGGCGCGGCTCAAGACCGCGGATAACGCAGCCACGTCAGGCAGCGGATGGCGGCCGTTGACTCCAGTCCGCTCGCCGGAAAGGTCACGATCGATGTGCATGAAGCGCGCGCCGGGGATATGTGCGGCGCGATAAGCGCGCTCACCCGCATCGACCTCGCTCAAATTGTGTCGGCAGTCGACGATGACCACGGGCGGATCGGCCAGCTGTCGCGCCAGCGCGTCGGTGGAGATCAGAGTCGTATACATCTTTCAAAACAGCTTGCCGGCGATCGGCCAGACTTCGAGCGGGCCGAGTTGCAATGCGTCGAGTGCCGGCTGCAGGCTGGCGCGATCGCCCACCGCGATCACGACCATCGACGCCGGATCCAAGTAACGCCGCGCCAGTGGAGCTAGATCGGCGGCGCGAACCTGGCTCAATTGCGGCGGCAGCTGGCGGAAATAATCGAGTGGCAGCCCGTAGACGAACAGCTCTCCGAACGAGCTTCCGGTCGCGCTGTTGGTTTCGAACATCGCCGGCAGCGACTGGGTCAACGAGCCGCGCGCACGCCGCAACTCCTCCGCTGTCAGCGGCGCCGCGCCGGCACGCTTGAGCTGTGCGAGGATTTCCTGGATCGCCGGGACCGCGACGTCGCTCTTAACCGCGGTGCGAACGACGAACGGGCCGGGGCGCCGCCCGTATTCGAAGCGCGAGCCGATGCCGTAGGTGTATCCCTTTTCTTCGCGCAGATCGAGATTCAATCGGCTGGTGAATCCGCCGCCGATCGCTTCGTTCAGCACCTGCAGCGCCGGGAAATCGGGCGTCGTTCGCACCGTACCGATCCGGCCGATTCGCAACTCCGCCTGCGGAGCACCCGGCTTGTCGACGATTACCAGCCGGGCCGCGGTGGGTGACGGGGTTATGGCCGCCTTGTCGTCTCGGGTCGCGGATGGCGCCGCGGTCCACGTCGCCCACAGGCGTTCGGCCAGCGGCCGCAGCGCCGCGGGGTCGATGGCGCCGACGATGACCAGCGCGGCGTTGTCGGGCTGGAACCAGCGCTGCCAGAATTCGCGCAGGTCCGCCTCGCCGATGCGCTGCATCGATTCTTCGGTGCCGAGGTTGCTGCGGCCGTACGGATGATCGGGTCCGTACAGCGCGCGCGAAAACGCGACTTCCGCAAGCGTGCCGGCGTCTTCGCGCGCTTCGATGATCTCCGACAGGTGCGCCTTGCGCCGGCGCTCGATTTCCTCCGCCGGAAACGTCGGATGCTGCGCGATGTCGGCGACCAGTCCCAATGCGGCCGGAAAGTTGCGCGCCAGCGCGTCGATCCGCAGCAATGTCGCATCGCGCCGCGTCTGCGCTGCATAACCGGCGCCCAGCTGTTCCATTTCCTGCGCGATCTGCACCGCACTGCGCGTCGTCGTGCCCTCTTCGAGCATCGCCGCGGCAAAATCCGCCGCGCCGGGCAGCCCAGGATCGTTGGCGGCCAGACCGGCATTGACGACGAGCTGCGCCGTGACGATCGGCAGACCTGAACGCAGCAGATGCAGCACCGTCAGTCCGTTGGCGAGCTTGAACGACTGCGGCATCGGCAGCGTCGGAACGCGCGCCGGCCCGGCCGGCGGCGGCTTGCTGCGCCACGCTTCGTCGGCGTTGATCGACTCGGTTGCGCGCACGCGCGAGGGCGACACCACCGCGGGCTCCGGGTCGAGCTTCTTGGCGCCGCGAACCGCGGAGACGGCAACGCGTGTGTCCTTGCGCAAATGGGCGCGCACGGCGCGCTGCACGGATTCCGGCGTCACCGCGGCGTAGCGTGCGACGTCCTTCGGTAGGTAGCCTGGATCACCCGTGTAGTGGTTGTACATGTTCAGCGTGTCGGCACGCCCGACGACCCTCTGCAGGCCCTGGTACATCGAACGCTCGATCTGGTTGCGGGCGCGCTCGACTTCCGCAGCGCTCGGCCCTTCGGCGGCGAAGCGGTCGAGCTCGACGTCGATCGCGGCTTGCAGCTCGGCCGCCGTGTGCCCCGGCCGTGCGAATGCCTGGACGTCGAATATCGACGTCAGCGCATTGGCGTCCTGCGCGGCACTGACTTCTTGCGCAAGCTGCAGCTCATAGACGAGCTTGTTGTACAGGCGACTCGACTTGCCTCCGGCCAGGATGTGCGCAGCGATCGTGAGCTCGGCATCGTCAGGCTTGAATCGGGGCGGCGTCAGCCACGCCAGATCGACGCGCTCGAGCTCGATCTGGTCGGTGACAATCTGGCGGCGCTCGCCGACGATCGGCGGCGTGACGAAGTCCGGTCGGGCCACATCGGGCCCGCGCCGGAACGAGCCGAAATACTTGGCTACCAAACGCTTCGCCGACGCCGCATCGAAGTCGCCGACGATGGTCAGCGTCGCATTGTTCGGGCGGTAGTAGCGCTTGAAGAAATCGCGCACATCGGTGAGCCGCGCCGCCTGGATGTCGGCATGCGAGCCCATGATGTACGGGCGGTACGGATGACCGACCGGAAACAGGCTCCGGAACACCGCTTCGTCGACGATGCCGTAAGGCTGGTTCTCGATGCGCTCGCGGCGCTCGTTGCGAACGACGTCCTGCTGGTTCGACAGCGCCTTCTGATCGAGCGAATCGAGCAGGTAGCCCATGCGGTCGGCGTGCGTCCAGAGCGCGAGCTCGAGCTGGTTCGAAGGCAGCGTGTCGTAGTAATTGGTGCGATCGAACGAGGTCGACGCGTTCGAGTCCGACGCGCCCGCAGCCTCGAGCAATTTGTCGGCAAGTCCGCGGGGCACGTGCTTGCTGCCGGTGAACATCATGTGCTCGAACAGGTGCGCGAAGCCGGTGCGGGTCGACTCCTCGTTCGCGGCGCCGACGTGGTACCAGATGTCGACGGTGACCAGCGGCAGAGTACGGTCCTGCGACAGAATGACTTCCAGGCCGTTCGCCAGCCGGTATTTTTCGTAGGGAATCGTCGGCGCCGTTTCGGCCGCGGCGAGCGGAGCGCTCAGCATCGAGGCGAGTCCGGCAAGACAGAGCAGTCTGAACATGGGCTACCTCGAAAATAGGCGCCGTCCGAATCCGGGCGGCGCACGCTGCCGGAAAGGCGTCGGAAACGGCGCATCGATGGAATGGCTGCGCCGCCGCGCCACAGGCGGCGACGCAGCCAGGAGAAGAGCTTCAGAGATTGGGTCCGAGCGCGCGCCGCACGAATTCGTGGAAGTGCTGCATCCCGTCTTCCATTGGCGACTGGTATGGGCCGACCTCGTTTCGTCCGGCCTTGTACAGCGCGCGCCGGCCGGCGTCCATGCGCTCGGCTATCTCGTCGTCCTCGGCGGCCGTCTCCATGTACGCGGCCTGCTCGGCCTCGACGAACTCGCGCTCGAACAGCGCGATGTCTTCCGGGTAATAGAACTCGACGACGTTGGTCGTCCGGTCGACACCGCGCGGAAGCAGCGTGCTGATGATCAGCACGTGCGCATACCATTCGATCATGATGTTCGGATAGATCGTCAGCCATATCGCGCCGTGCGCCGGTACCTCGCCGCGGTAATAGTCGAGCACCGCCTTGTGCCAGCGCCGGTAGCTCTGCGTGCCCGGCCTCGCCAGCGCGTTGTTGACGCCGACCGTCTGCAACGAATAGCGGTCGCCGAACTGCCATGCCAGATCGTCGCAGGTCACGAACTGACCCAGGCCAGGGTGAAACGGCTCGACGTGATAGTCCTCGAGATAGACCTCGATGAACGTCTTCCAGTTGTAGCCGCATTCCTTCGTCTCGATCCGGTCGAGCATGTAGCCGGAGAAATCGAGCGCCGGCGCGCGCATCGCCGCCAGATCGGAGGCAACGTCGCGTGCGCCATCGAACAGCAGCCCGTTCCAGCGTCTGAGCGGCGTGCTGTGCAGCCTGGCGCAGGGTTGCTCGGCAAAATGCGGTGCGCCGAGCAGCTTGCCCGAGAGGTCGTAGGTCCAGCGGTGGATCGGGCAGACGATGTTCTGCACCGATCCGCGGCCATCGAACATGATCGCCTGCCGGTGCCGACAGATGTTCGACAGCAGCTCGATGCCGGCCGCATTGCGCACCAGCATCTGCGCATTGTCGCGCCAGGCGAGCGTGTGATAGTCGCCAGGGTTCGGGACCATCAGCTCGTGCCCGACATAGCCGGGTCCGCGCGCGAACAGCAGGTCCTGCTCGACGGCGAGGATGTTCGGATCGCAGTACGCAGCGACCGGCAACTGCGACGTGGCCGCAGCGACGTGCAGCAGCCGATCCGCAACAGCGAGATTCGACATCAGCCTGCCCTTTCCGTGAACCGCCAACCCAACAAACAATATAAGAGGCGGGAAAACCGCCCCCCAACCGCTTTGCTAAGTCAGCCCGCTACGAAAAGCTTCGTATCAAGGCTGCGTCGTCAAATGAACTACTAATTATAGCGGGAATGCCTGGCTCGGGCAAACGTCCGCGGCGCGGCCGGCACGCGCGTTTCCCGGGCCAGCCAAATCGGGTATTCTTGAAGACTTTTCAAACCGCGCCGTATTTTTGCCGTCGCGACACATTCCTGCCGATGTCCGAGCCTCCGTCTGAGACCACCACAGCGCCAGCGAGTTTCGAAGCTGCGATGGCCGAGCTCGAAAACATCGTCGCGACGATGGAGGGCGGCCAGTTGCCGCTCGCCGATTCACTGGCGGCGTACAGGCGCGGGGCGGAGCTGCTGCAATATTGCCAGGCGGCCTTGAAGGATGCGCAGCAGCAGGTCCAGGTGCTCGAGCGCGGCGTTCTCAAGGCGTTCGCGCCGGACGCGTCAGCGCCCGCTGCGGACGATGAATCCTGATCTCGCGTGGGAAGTCTGGTCGCGGGAGCGCAGCGAGCGTGTCGAGAGTCTGCTCGATCACGTGCTTGACGCCATGGACGCCTCGCCGCGTCGCCTGCGCGAGGCAATGCGGTACGCCGCGCTGGGAGGCGGCAAGCGGGTTCGCGCCTTGCTGGCGTATGCCGCCGGCGAACTGACGGGTTCCGATCCGCATGACGTCGACGGTCCGGCGACGGCAGTCGAGCTTATCCATGCTTACTCGCTGGTACACGACGATCTGCCGTGCATGGACGACGACGTTCTGCGTCGCGGCAAGCCGTCCTGCCATGTGGCCTTCGGCGAGGCGATTGCCTTGCTCGCCGGCGACGCGCTGCAGTGCCTCGCCTTCGAGGTCCTGGCACGCTCGCCGGCGCGCGAGCCGGCCGCGCAGATCGCCCTGCTGGCGCACGCCTCCGGTGCGTCGGGCATGGCGGGCGGCCAGGCGATCGACCTTGCTACGGTCGGCGAAACGCTTGCACTGGGTGAACTCGAACGCATGCACGGACTCAAAACGGGTGCGCTTATCCGGGCGGCGGTTCGCCTCGGCGCCGGCTGTGGCCAGCCGATGAATGTCGACGAGAACGACGCACTCGACCGTTACGCGTCGGCTATCGGACTCGGCTTCCAGATTGTCGACGACGTGCTCGATGTCGAAGGCACGGCGGCGAGGCTGGGCAAAACTGCGGGCAAGGACGCGGTGCAGCGAAAGGCCACTTACGCTTCGCTGCTGGGCCTGTCTGCCGCCAGGGAGCGCATCTCGGCGCTGCGCGCTGACGCGCACTCCGCGCTCAGCGGCTTCGCGACGGCACGGCGTCTTAGCGAGCTCGCCGACTGGATCGCGTTGCGCACGCGCTGATGCCTGCGACGCAAACCTGTCGGATACGCATGGGCCCCGCGATTGGACCCGGCGTTGAGACGCGGCAAAGGCGCTGATGCTGCTCGAAGCGATCGATAGTCCCGCCGACCTCCGGCAACTTGACGCCGGCACGCTGCCCGCGCTTGCGGCGGAGCTGCGTGCGTTTGTGTTGCAGTCGGTCAGCGAGAGCGGCGGGCATCTTTCGTCGAATCTCGGCACGGTCGAGCTGACGCTGGCGCTGCACTACGTCTACGACACGCCGCACGATCGCCTGGTATGGGATGTCGGTCATCAGACGTACGCGCACAAGATATTGACCGGCCGCCGCGGCGGCATGGCCAGCCTGCGGCAATGGGGCGGCATCGCCGGCTTTCCGCGCCGCGACGAAAGCGAATACGACACGTTCGGCACCGCGCACTCGTCGACGTCGATCTCGGCGGCGCTGGGCATGGCGATCGCGGTCAAGCGCAGGGGCGAGCAGCGCAAGGTCGTCGCCATCATCGGCGACGGCGCGATGAGCGCCGGCATGGCGTTCGAGGCGCTGAACAATGCCGGCGCGGCGGGCGCCGACATGCTGGTAATCCTGAACGACAACGACATGTCGATCTCGGAACCGGTCGGTGCGCTGAACAATTATCTCGCCCGCCTGCTGTCCGGACGCATCTATAACTATGTGCGCCGCGGCGGCAAGGAGATGCTTGCCAGGATCCCGCCGGTACAGGCGCTGGCGCGGCGCTGGGAAGAGCACATGAAAGGCATGGTGCTCCCCGGCACGCTGTTCGAGGAATTCGGCTTCAATTACATCGGCCCGATCGACGGCCACGACATCGAGACGCTGCGCAAGACGCTGGCCAACGTGTGCCAGCTCTCGGGTCCGCAGCTGTTGCACGTGGTCACGCGCAAGGGGCATGGCTATCCCAGGGCCGAAGAGGACCCGATCCTCTATCACGGCGTCACCCGGTTCGATCCGGCGGTCGGCATCGTCGCCAAGCCGCCGGGCAAGCCGACCTACACGCAGGTATTCGGCGACTGGATCTGCGACATGGCTGCGCGCGATCCGCGCCTGGTCGGCATCACACCGGCAATGCGCGAAGGGTCAGGCCTGGTACGCTTTTCGCAGGAACACTCTGGTCGCTACTTCGACGTCGGCATTGCCGAGCAGCACGCGGTGACGTTCGCGGCCGGCCTCGCCTGCGAAGGCATGAAGCCCGTGGTCGCCATCTACTCGACGTTCCTGCAGCGCGCCTACGACCAGTTGATTCACGATGTCGCACTGCAGAATCTGCCGGTGATGTTCGCCATCGATCGCGCCGGGCTGGTCGGCGCCGATGGCCCGACGCATGCGGGCAGCTTCGACCTGACCTATTTGCGCTGCCTGCCGAACATGACGGTGATGGCGCCCGCCGACGAGGCAGAGTGCCGCAGGATGCTCTACACCGCGTACATGCTGGACACGCCGAGCGCCGTGCGCTATCCGCGGGGAGCCGGGCCCGGCGTCGCGGTCGAGAAAGACATGCAGGCGCTTCCGCTCGGCAAGGGGGAGATTCGCCGCGATGCCGCGCAGGGCAAGAAGCGCATCGCACTGCTCGCCTTCGGCAGCATGTTGCACCCCGCGCTCGCCGCGGCGGAGGAATTCGACGCGACCGTCGCCAACATGCGCTTCGTCAAGCCGCTCGACGTCGAGCTCTGCGTCGCGCTGGCGCGCACCCACGAATGCCTGGTGACGATCGAGGAAAACGTCATTGCCGGCGGCGCCGGCAGCGCGGTCGCCGAAGCGCTCGCCACCCGCGGCATCGCCGTGCCGCTGCTGCAACTCGGCCTGCCCGACGCCTTCATCGATCAGGGCGATCCCGCGCTGCAGCTGGCCGCATGCGGTCTCGACGCCAAGGGCATTGCGGCATCGATCCGCCTGCGCTTCGGGGAGCGGACGGCCGATCCGGCGCCGGCACCGGTTACGTTGTCCAGCGTGCGCCTGGCAAAACCGGCCGCATAGCGAGCGTTGCGCGAATGCCAGTGTTGTACCCGCGGTCCTGTCTCCGCCGTCCTTGCCAAGCGAGAGCGCCAGACGCGATACTGCCGCAATGAATCGTCCCGAAGGACCGCTGATACCCGACGTTCAGTCGCACCCCGACACGCGCGAGCTTGCGATCGACCGTGTCGGCATACGCAACTTGCGCTATCCGATTTGTTTCGCCGACGGCGGCGGCGAGCCGCAGCAGACGATCGCCAGCTGCAGCGCCTACGTTGCGCTGCCCGCGGATCGCAAGGGCACCCACATGTCGCGCCTGGTCGCGGCGATCGACGAGCTCCGCGAGCCGCTGTCGCTTGCGACGCTTCCGGGCGTGCTGGACGCGCTGCTCGTCCGGCTGGAAGCGGATGCAGGCCGCCTCGACATAGCCTTTACCTGGTTCATCCGCAAGAGCGCGCCGGTCACCGGTGCGCAAAGCATGATGGACTATGAAGTCAGACTCGTCGCCGACGTCGCGCCGGCCAAGCGTTCGGTCGAGGCGACGATCGTCGTGCCGGTGATGAGCCTGTGTCCGAGCTCCAAGGCGATCGCCGATTACGGCGCGCACAATCAGCGATCGCACCTGACCTTGACCGTGCGGCCGCGACCCGGCGCACAAATCACGCTGGCCGAGCTGATCGCGCTGGCGGAAGCCGAGGGCTCGTGCGAGCTCTATGGTCTGCTCAAGCGGGCGGACGAGAAATTCGTGACCGAGCGTGCCTACGACCGGCCCCGCTTTGTCGAAGATCTCGTTCGCGGCATCGCGGCCCGGCTGATCGACGATACGAGGCTAACGGGCTTTAGTGTAGCAGCGGAAAACTTCGAGTCGATACATAATCATTCGGCATACGCCGAAATCGTCCGCGGTTGAAAACCCGAGGCAAGGGTCAGCGGAGCGTGACGCTGACCGGCGTCTCCGGCTCGACTCCGGTCGCTTCGGTCTCGAGGGCCGTAAGTCTGCCATTGGCGAACGAAAGGCGGCTCGTGCCGCCGGCGCCCCAGCGGTAGAGCCACTCTTCGCGCCAGACCCGGTTCGACTTGCTGCGGGTGATGCTATGGGGGCGGCCCCAGTTCGGCATGTTCAGCACTTCGTCGTCGGACATGCCGAGGGCGATTCGGGTCCGCTGAAATAGGCGTTTGGCGCCGGGCTCGGGGGCGCGCTTCGCGAGCACTGCTGACGCCGTAGCGGCGGACGATTCGCTTCGGCTCTCGCCGGCAGCACCGCGGCTCGCGACCAGCACGTCGCTCGCACCCGCAGCGCCACGACTCGCGATCAGGACGTCGCTCGCGCCGGCCGCGCAAGGCGCCGACTGATAAGCGACGCCGTCCGCCGCCGTGCATTTGTGGATTGTCTGTGCGTTCCCGCCAAGCGGGCAGGCGATGCCGCACAGGGTCGACCACAAGACAACTGACACACGCATCCCGGCATCCGCAGCGACGAGCACGGTGCACAGCGTGCGCGCCGCCTTCCGGGCCCGCCATCAGCCGGCGTCTGATCTTGTTGTAGGAATTTTTGCGTCAGGCCGGCTTCTCAACCGCGACCCAGCCGCCGCGCCGCTGCGATTCGAGGCACGCCTCGATGAACGCCATCGTGTGCGCGCCTTCCTCGATGCGCGGATAGGGAAGGTCGGGGACCGCCTCGCCCAGCGTGCGCGCCATCCGCTCCTGTGCGACCTCGAGATAGATGTTCGCGAAGGCCTCACGCAAGCCTTCCGGGTGGCCGCGCGGCGTTCGCCCTGCGATGATGATCTCCGGCGGCAGCCCGGGATCGCCGCGGCCGATGCTGCGCGCCGGCGCGCCCTGCAGCGCCAGACGCAGGTAGCTCGCGTCGCGGTGCGACCAGTCGAGCAGTCCCTTTTCACCGTAGACGCGCAGCCGTATGTCGTTCTCGCCCCCGGCGGCTGCCTGCGTCACCGTCAGCGCGCCGCGCGCGCCGCCTTCGAATTCCATCAGCGCCGACGTGTAGTCGACGACCTTGCGGCCGGGCAGAAGCGCGCCGACGTCAGCGGCGACGCGCGCGATCGCGAGCCCCGAGACGAAGCAGGCGAGGTGCTGCGCGTGGCAGCCGATCGCGCTCATCACCAGCGAAAGGCCGCTGCGCTGCGGATCGAGAATCCACGACAGCCGGCTGCTCGACGGGCCTTCCTCCAGTCGCGTCGCCAGTCCGCTCTGAATATATTCGACCTGGACCAGCCGCACCGCGCCGATCGCGCCGTCGCGCACCAGGTGCCGGGCGTGACGGGTCATCGGATACGCGGAATAAGCGTGGGCGATCGCATAGATCCTGCCGTTCTTTTTGGTGCGCGCGACCAGATCGCGCGCCTGCGCCAGATCGTGCGTCACCGGCTTGTCGCCGACGACGTCGAGGCCGGCGTCGAGGGCGGCCGCGGCGAACCGGTAGTGCGTGTCGTTCGGCGTCATGATCGCAACCGCGTCGGCACCGTCCGGGCGACCCTTTTCCGCATCGATCAACGCGGCCATGTCGCCGTAGCTCCGCGCCGCGTCGAAGCCCAGTGCCACGCCGCCGCTCCTCGAGCGCGCGGCGTCGCTGGAGAACACGCCGCCGACGACACGCCAGTAACCGTCGAGCTCGGCGGCGGTGCGGTGCATTTGGCCGATCCATGCACCCGGCCCGCCGCCGACGATCGCCAGGCGCAATGGGCGACCGAAACGGGTTCGCAACTCGTTCATTGGTGTTTCCTCGATTTGCCGGGCGGGCTTCAAGCCGCCTTCGTGGCGGCGCGCGCCGGCTGTTAGAATGGCGCATTGTAACGGCGCGCACCGCCGAATCTCCATGCGTCCCGTCGCGATTTTCCGCTTTTCTCCGACCGAAGGACCGGGCCACTTCGGCGACTGGCTCGATCGGCATGGCGTATCGCGGCGATTGATCGCGCTCGACGAAGGCGAAGCGGTTCCCGGCGATGTCCGGGCCTTCGCCGGCGTCGGCATGATGGGCGGCCCGATGAGCGCGAACGACGAGCTGCCGTGGAACACACCGTTGCTCGAGTTGCTGCGCCAGGCAGTAGCTGGCGACATTCCGGTCGTCGGGCACTGCCTGGGCGGACAGCTTTTCGCCAAGGCGCTCGGAGCACGTGTCGCGCGAACGGCGACACCCGAGATCGGGTGGGGCGAAGTGATCACGCCGGATCGTGCCGCGACGGCCTGGTTCGGCGGCCGCGACCGGTTCACGACGTTCCAATGGCATTACGACATCTTCGAATTACCGCCCGGTGCCACGCGGGTGCTGACCAATGCATTCAACCCGCAGCAGGGGTTTGCGATGGGCAAGCATATCGGTTTCCAGTGCCATATCGAGATGACGCGCGAGATGGTCGAGACCTGGTGCGGCAGCGGCGCCGGTGAGCTGCCGGCGCAGTCGAACGGCGCCAGGCAGAATCGCGACGACATCTTCCGCGATCTCGATGCGCGGCTCACGGTGCTGTCGCAGGTCGCCGACGATGTCTATGCGCGCTGGGCGCGGGGGCTCGCCCGCTGATGCCCCCGATCCGACCGCTGCCCGATCAGCTGATCAACCAGATCGCCGCCGGCGAAGTCGTCGAGCGGCCGGCCGCCGCGCTGAAGGAGATCCTCGAGAACAGCCTCGATGCCGGCGCAACCCAGATCGATGTCGATCTCGCCGGCGGCGGCATCAAGCTGATCCGCGTCGCCGACGACGGGGACGGCATCGAGCGCGAGGAGCTGCCGTTGGCGCTGGCGCGGCACGCGACGTCGAAAATCGCCATCGCGAGCGATCTCGAGGCGATCACAACGCTCGGCTTCCGCGGCGAGGCGCTGGCCAGCATTGCCGCGGTATCGCGCCTTACTATGACATCGCGGCTGCGCGGCAAGCAGCACGCGTGGCGCATCGAAGTCGACGGCGGCGAGATCGGCACGACGCAGCCGGCGGCGCTGGCGAGCGGCACGACGGTCACGGTGCACGAGCTCTATTTCAACACGCCGGCACGCCGCAAGTTCCTGCGCACCGACGCGACCGAATACGGACATTGCGAGGAGGCGTTCCGGCGCGCGGCGCTGTCGCATCCGGACGTCGGCTTCACGCTGCAGCACAACGGCAGCGTGCGGCACCGCCTGCTGTCGCAGGGGCGCCGCGCCCGCGCCGATGCGCTGCTGGGCGAGGCATTCGCAGCGCATGCGGCGCCGGTCGACGAGCCCGGTCCGGGACTCAATCTGGCCGGCTGGGTCGTGCGGCCCGCGTACGCCACGGCGACGCGCGAGGCGCAGTACTTGTTCGTCAACGGCCGCTTCGTCCGCGATCGCATCCTGTCGCATGCGCTGCGCGAAGCCTTTCGCGATGTGCTGCACCACGACCGGCAGCCGGCGTACGCGCTGTGGCTGACGATCGAGCCGCGCATCGTCGACGTCAACGTGCATCCGACCAAGAGCGAAGTGCGTTTTCGCGATAGCGGCGCGATCCACCAGTTCGTGCGCCGGGCGGTCGAAAAGGCGCTGGCGGCGACAGCGGCCGAGCAGCCGGCGGTATCGGCGGCGGAGCGCCTGGGCGCGGCGGCGGCGAGGACTCCGCCGATTGCGCGCGGGCCGGAATCCGCTGCCGGCGGCTGGCGCAACGAAACTGCGTCCGCGCAAGCGGTGATGACGCTGGGCACAGCGGAGCCGGCGTCGTTTTACGCGCGTTTGTTCGGGCAGCGCCCGCTGCCGCGCGATGGCCCGGACCTGCCGGAAGGCAACGAGCATCCGCTTGGATTCGCGCTGGCGCAGCTGCACGGCATCTATGTGCTGGCGCAGAACCGCGACGGCCTGGTCCTGATCGACATGCACGCCGCGCACGAGCGCATCCTCTACGAGCGCCTCAAGACCGCCCTCGACCGCGCCATGCCGATGCAGCCGCTGCTCGTCCCGGCGACCTTTGCCGCCGATCCTCTGGATGTCGCGACCGCCGACGAGAACGCGGCGGTTCTGTCGGCACTGGGATTCTCGCTTTCGGCGCTCGGCCCCGCGACCCTGGCGGTTCGCGGCGTTCCGGCGCTGCTCGCGGATGCCGATACGATCGCGCTGGCGCGCGCGGTGCTCGCCGATTTGCGCGAGTACGGAGGCAGCCGCGTGCTCACCGTGCAGCGTGACGAGCTCCTGTCGACGATGGCCTGTCACGGTGCGGTGCG
>JBDTXW010000004.1:0-30677 GCA_040005975.1 Betaproteobacteria bacterium
CGTGGCCTGGGCCGGGTCGGGCGCGTCGACCAGCGTTACCTGGCCCAGATAGCTCTTGTCGTTGTCCCTGACCCAGACGCGGCCGTATTGCGAGACCCAGCTGCCGAACGCATCGACGTTGTCGGCTACGGTCTCCGCCTGCGCCTTGAGCTGGCTGTGATAAACGCTTTCGAGCACCAGGTAGAACGAACCGACGATCAGCAGCAGCGCAACGATGAAGACGATCGTGAACTGCGTGGTGATCGAGCGATTGAGCAGCATGCTTTTTCCCCTTTTTCGCGCACACGAAGGGTTCGCGCCCTCTACACGTGGACGCAGGCGCGTGCTTCGCTGATGAATGAATCGCGCCGTTCAGCGTCCGCGATGTGTCGCGCCAGCAGTGCGACGTAGCCGTCTACATCCGATGGCCTGATCTTGTTGCCGGTCGCGAGCCACGCGACACGGGCATCCTCGGCGAGCTGCCGGCCGAACGGTCCGACTTCGACGACGAACAGCCGGTCGATGTCCGCGCAGATTCGGAGAAGGACCGGAAGCGCACGAAAGGCGGGCGGCATGCCGCGCATCCTGCCCCACAATGCGTGTCAGGGCAACTCCGCCGCGGGCATGCCCGCCATGATCAGCGGGATCCTGCGCGCCAATACTTTCGATCCGGGGTTGCGCTCGTACCGGCGCGGGTTCGGCGTCATCGCGGCGAGCCGTGCCGCCTGCGCGGCGTCGAGCTGCGCCGCCGACGTGCCGAAGTAATGACGGGCGGCGGCCTCGCAGCCGAACACGCCGTCGCCCCACTCGATGATGTTCAGATAAATCTCGAAGATGCGCCGCTTGTCGAGGATCGCCTCGAGCATCACGGTGATAAGCGCTTCCTCGCCCTTGCGCCAATAGCTGCGATCTCCCGACAGGAACAGGTTCTTCGCCAGCTGCTGCGAAATCGTCGATCCGCCGGCGACGACGCGCCCCTTGCGCTGATTCTTGTCCATCGCGTGCTGGATGCCTTCCCAGTCGAATCCTTCGTGCTCGACGAATCTCGCGTCTTCCGCGGCGATCATCGCGCGCTTGAGATTGACTGAGATGCGCGGGTACGGCACCCACGCGTATTGCAGGCGCGCACCGGGGTGCGTTCTGTTGAGTTCGGCCAGACGCACCGACATGAACGCGGTCTCGCGCGGCGGGTGATCGCGCCACCACCAGATGTGCGCCGCGTACCACGCCTGCAGCAGCAGGAATGCGGCGAGCAGCACGAGCAGCCCCCGGACTGCCCAGCGCAGCGCCAGGCGCACGCGCTAAGCTCCGCTTGCTGCGCGGAGCAGCCGAAAGACAGGCGCGGTGTCCGGTCGCACGCCGCGCCAGAGGTAGAAGCTTTCCACCGCCTGCTCGATCAGCATGCCCAGTCCGTCCGCGGTGCGCTGCGCGCCCTCCCCGCGCGCCCAATGCAGAAACGCCGTCGTCCGGTCGGCGTAGACCAAGTCGTAAGCCAGCGCTTGTGCGGCGAACAGCCGGCGCGGCCACCGGCCCGCTGGGACCGATGTGCCAAGGCCGAGACTGGTGGCATTGATGACGATGTCGAATTGCCGTCCCGAGAGGGAGTCCAGAGTTTGCGCGCTGAGCGGGCCATTGCGCTCGAATCTCGCCGCCAAAGCCTCCGCCTTGGCGTGCGTGCGGTTGGCGATGACCAGCTGGCGCGGCCGTTCGGCGAGCAAGGCTCCGACGATGCCGCGCGCCGCACCTCCCGCACCGAGCACGAGCAAATTCCTGTCGGCGATCGTCTCGGCCAGGTTGTGCACCAGATCGCGCACCAGCCCGGCTCCGTCGGTGTTGTCGGCGAACCAGTGATCGGCACGCCACGCCAGCGTGTTGCAGGCAAGCGCAGCCTGCGCTCGAACGCTGTGCTCGCGCGCCAGCGCGAAGGCCTCCAGCTTGAACGGGATCGTGACGTTGAGGCCGAGGCCGTTCGCCTCGGCAAACCGCTGCACCGTCGCGGCGAAGTCATCGACGGGCGCCAGCAGGCGCTCGTAGCGCATGCACTGACCCGTCGCCCCGGCGAAGGCCTCGTGTATCAGCGGGGACTTGCTGTGCGCGACCGGGTTGCCGATGACGGCGTACCGGTCCACCACGCCAAGCTGCGACGATCGGGACGGCGCGGATCCGTGGTCGTTCGACTGGCGCGCCGGGCGCCGACCGGAGGGCGTCACCGTGTGGCCGGTCACACGCGCACCGATTCGATCATTGCGAAATCAGCGAATTGCCGGGCGCAAACGTCCAGGTCCGCGTGATGTACAGAATGTCGGTGTCGCGCCGGATGTCGGCCGGAAACGGCGCATACGGACTTCCCATCTGCACGATATGGCTGGCAGCCAGGTCGAGAATCCGCTGTCCGGACGAGCGCTCGACGACGACGCTTTCTACGCTGCCGTCGGCGCGGATACCGGTCGTCAGCAGCAGGCTGCCGTAGAGCTTCTTGGCGCGCGCCGCTTCGGGATAATTGAGATTGCCGATGCGCTCTACCTTGAGGCGCCAGTCCTCGACATAGCGGGCAAAGCGATATTCCTCCGCGCGCGCGCCGACGAAGCGCCGCTTTGGCCGCTTCTGGTAGGCGTCCATGTCCTTGGCGATCTGCGCTTCGAGCCGCATCGATTCCAGCGCGCGCTGCATCAGCTCGGTCGCGCTCGGCAGCTCGATTTGCTCGGGCGTCTCGTTCGGCTTGGGTTGCGCCACCGCGACCGACGCGGCGGCCTTGAGCTGCGCCATCATTTCGCTCGTCCGCTGCTCGAGCGCATCGACCTTCTGCGTTGCCACCGCGAGCTGGTTGCTGGCGCTTTCCTTGGGCAGCACCGGTAGCGGGCTCTTCGCGCGACGGTTGGCGTCGGTGTTGCCACCGCCGTCCAGATGCGCCTGCGCGAGAATCTCCGCCTTGGTCGGCTTCGACGCCGACTTGGCGTTGACCAGTGCGACCTCGAGGGGCGGCCCGTTGCGATCGAACGCGGTCAGATCCAGCGGACTGAAGTGCACGGCGAGCGCCGCGAGATGCAGCAGGACCGATGCCCCGATTGCCTTGACCAGCAGGCGGTTGGCGGGCGCCGCGGCAGGGAACAGGAACGGCAGCGACATCGTCCGCGCTTCGGTATGCACGACCAGTGCGCGCGGACGCGCAGGCGGTTTTTTCCTCGGCGTGATTTGCGGTGTCGCGACCGCGCTGATTCGCGTGCCCTTGGGCATAACCTCCAAGTATATCGCCGACGGCGGTGGGGGGCCGGTAACCGCTAGTCGGACGCTGCGCCCGCGTAGCGGACCTCGATCGTAGCGGCGAGCAGGTCGATGCGCCCGAGCGCAAGGCGCACGCGCGGGCCGGCCGCGGCCGGCAGATCGGCGACGCGCACATACAACGGCAACGCGTCGAAGCGCACCAGGTTGTCACGCACGATGCTCGCCGTCGCCTCGCCGGATTTTTCCTGCTCGAGCCAGCGCAGGCACCAGTAGTGCTCCATCCGGCTCTGGAATTCGGCGTACTGCGCGTAAGTCGCTTCGAAGTCGCCGAGCACCGCGAAAAGCTCGACGTCGCCCTCGGCGTACGGCAGCCGCTCGCCGGCAACGGCGGCGATCAACTGCCGCTGATTGACGAGATCGCTGTAGCGGCGCAACGGTGAGCTCGCCCAGAGATAATGCGCGACGCCCAGGCCCTGGTGCGGCTCGGGCTTGGTGCTCATCTTCACCTTGCCCGCCTGTTGCGTGCGATACAGACCAGGCGCGCCCGCTTCCTGCAGCAGCTTGCCCCAGCTGCTGTTGACATGGATCATCAGCTCGGCGACGAGCTTGTCCAGCGGCGATCCGCGCGGTCGCGGCACGATCGCGACCCTGCCGTCGGGCGCTGCCTCCCAGTCGACCAGGAACGTGTAATCAAGGCGCGGCACATCGGGCTTGCCGCGCGCGGCCTCGAGCTTTTCCGCCAGTCGCCGCAGCGCGCGCAGCTCGTCGGTCCAGCGCGGTTCGTCCGGTGACGCAGCCGCGACGAATTGCTCGCCGATGGCATCGAGCCGCAGATTGGCCGCCACCGGCACGCGCTCCAGTCGTGTCTCCTGCCGCAGCGGTGTACCGTCGGGCGCCGTCTCGACATAGAGCGACAATGCCGGGCGCGGCGTGCCCGCGGCGAGCGTAAAGCGCCCTATCACCGGGTCGGGCAGCATCGTGATCTTTCGACCAGGCATATAGACGGTCGACAGCCGGGCGCGCGCGATCGCGTCGAGCGCAGAGCCGCGGCCGATGCCGATCGCAGGCGCCGCGATGTGGATGCCGATCTCGAAATTGCCGTCGGACAGAGCGCGCACCGAAAAGGCGTCGTCGATTTCAGTCGTCGCCGTATCGTCGATCGAAAACGCCTGCGCCCGCGCCAGCGGCAACTCGGGTCCTTCGGGCACCGCGCCGTAGTCGGGAAATTCCGTCCCTCGCGGAAACGCCTCTGCGAGGAAGCGATCGAAATGATAATCGTGGGTCGACGGGACCGCGCCGCAGGCGGCGAGCAATGCCAGCGCATTGGTGTGCAGGGTCTCGCACGCCGAGGCGACGGCGCGCGAAGCGATTGCCTGCTTGTCGGGGCGGTAGAGCAGCATCGGCAGGACGTCGCGGATCGCCTGCGGCAGGCGGCCCGCGGCGAGCTCCGCGGCAAGCACGGCGACTTCCTCGGCCTCGCGGCGCTTGCGCTCGGCTCCGGCCAGTGCGGCCTTCAGCGCGTCGGACGGCGCGGCCTTGTAGCGGCCCTTGCCCTTCTTGTAGAAATGCATCGGCGATGCGTGCAGGCGGAAGGCGAGCGACGCCGCTTCGCTCGGCTGCGGTGCGCGTCCGAAATACTCGGTGGCGAGGTCGGAAAACGCGAACTCGCCGCCACCGCTCACTTCCCACAGGAATGCGGGATCGATATCGTCGGCCAGCGCCTGCGCTTCGGCCATCAGCGCCGCAGGGGCAGGATCGGCGAACCGAAGCAGAACGTTGGTCGCCTTGATCTTCATCCGCCTGCCCGATGCCGTCTCGACCTGCAGCGAAGTGTCGTTATCGGCGAGGACTGTGCCGGCCCTGAACGCGCCGTCGTCCTCGAAAAAAACATGCATGGGAAGCGGGATTGCTGCGGAGGAAGGCGCGGATTATACCTTGGCCGCGCTCTGGTTGCAGGGCGCGAAGCTTTGCTGCACGATGGCGTCAAGCAATCTCCTCCGGAGTCGATGATGGAATTCCGCCGTCTTGGCGACAGTGGTCTCGAAGTATCGGTGCTCTGCCTCGGCACGATGATGTTCGGCGACCGCACCGACGCTGCCGCTGCGCAGCGCATCGTCGACTCGGCATTCGACGCCGGCGTCAACTTCATCGATACCGCTGATGTCTATGCCAAGGGGGCGTCGGAGGCGATCGTCGGCAAGAGCATCGCCGCGAATCGGCGCCGCTGGATACTCGCTACCAAGGTCGGCAACGTGATGACCAAGGCGCCGCATGACGGCGGGCTTTCCAGGCGCTGGATCATGCAGGCCTGCGACGACAGCCTGAAGCGGCTCGCCACCGACTACATCGATATCTACTACCTGCACCGCGACGACGACAACACGCCACTGTCGGAAACGATCGAGACGATCGGCGACCTGTTGCGGGCCGGCAAGATCCGCTACTTCGGCGTCTCCAACTACCGCGGCTGGCGCATCGCCGAAGTCGTCGCCCTGTGCGCCGAGCTCGGAGTGGCGCAGCCGGTCGTCTGCCAGCCCTACTACAACGCGATGAACCGGATGCCCGAGGTCGAGGTCCTGCCGGCCTGCGACTACTACGGCATCGGGGTCGTTCCCTACAGCCCGCTGGCGCGCGGCGTGCTCACCGGCAAGTACGCGCCGGGCGCCGCGCCGCCGCCGGACTCGCGCGTCGCGCGCAAGGACCGCCGGATGATGGAGACCGAGTTCCGCGACGAGTCGATCGCGATGGCGCAGACGCTCAAGGCGCACGCGGCGACCAAAGGCTTGACGGCGACGCAGTTCGCGCTGGCCTGGGTGCTGCGCAATCGCATCGTCAGCTCGGTGCTGTGTGGACCGCGCACGATCGAACAATGGGACGATTACCTGACGGCGGCGGACAAGGTGCTCGACGCCGACGACGAGACGTTGATCGACTCGCTGGTCACGCCCGGTCATCCTTCGACGCCCGGATACAACGATCCGCAGTACCCGTTCTTCGGACGGATCGTCGACTAGCAGGGATACGAAAGCAGAAGACCCGCCTCACTGCTCGACGTGAATCATCCACGAGACGCCGAAGCGGTCCGCCACCATGCCGAAACGTGGTGAGAAGAACGTCTTGCCGATCGGCATCTGCACTTGCCCACCCTCGGCCAGCGCCGCGAAGAACTGGTCGGCTTGGGATTGGCTACGCAGATTGATGCTGAGCGAAAAGCCCTGGAAGGTGGACTGCCCATGGCAATCGCCGTCGGAAGCCATCACGGTGGTGTCGCCGATCTTCATGCTCGCGTGCATCACCTTGTTTTCGGAGCCCGGCGGCACCATGCCCGGCGGAGGCGGCTCCGGGCTGTCCTTGTAGCGCATGAGCCCGACCAGTTCGGCGCCGATCGCGCCCCGGTAGAAAGCGATCGCTTCCTCGCAGCGCCCGTTGAAGAACAAGTACGGTTGAATGTTCATGGTGACTCCTCTGAAAAAAAAGTTGGTGCCAGCGAATTGACCGGATGCAGGGCCGAGCCGTCGCAGCTATTTCTTTGACGCGACCTGCGCGCGCAGCCGCTCCTCCTGCTCCCTGAGTTCCGGAGTGAACGCCTCGCCGAAGTCCTCGGCTTCGAACACCTGGCGAATCTCGATTTCGGAATCGACCCCTGTGAACGGATTGGGACACCGCTTGACCCACTCGATCGCCTCGTCCAGCGACTTGACCTTCCACAGCCAGAAGCCAGCGATCAGCTCCTTGGTCTCGGCAAAGGGTCCGTCGATGACGGTGCGCTTGGAACCCGAGAACCTGACGCGCGCTCCCCTGGAGCTCGGTTGAAGGCCCTCCCCCGCGAGCATCACACCGGCCTTGACCAGCTCCTCGTTGAATTTGCCCATGTCGGCTAACAGCTTCCCGTCCGGCAAGCCGCCGGCCTCCGACTCCTTGTTGGCTCTGACCATCACCATGAATCTCATCGTCCTGTCTCCTTCGGTTTAGGTTCGGACTCGATGCGAGTCCGAACCGATGTTCAAAAAAATCGACTCTTGCACCAAGTAACGCAGCGCCTCGCCGCATCGATCGAGGTGCTGTGCTAGCTAGTCGATCGGGCCGGATCAAAATCGACAGTTCGCTCGCGGTCCGCCACGACGCGTGCCTGCACGCGCACGCTTTGCTGTACGCAAGCTCGCTGGAGCCATGCCGGTAGCCAGGCCATGCCTTTCGAAGCGAGGCTACCTGTAATTTTTGTTTTTAAATCAAAGTGGTTGCTGCAGGGCCCTGGACGAGAGATCCTGGGCGGGGATGCTGCTCGCTCTCCGGCGTCTGTCCCCCGCATCGCGCGGGGTCCCTCGTCGGGTGGCTCGCGCCGCTACTCGTTGGCCACGCCGTGCGGCACGTGGCCGGTGGCGACGTGCTTCGAGGCTGATTCGACGTGCGTACGCTGGTCGTCGAAGAAGATGTCGGCGCCGAACGCGCGCAGGAACTCGCCCTTGTCGAGTCCACCGAGAAACAGCGCCTCGTCGATGCGGATGTTCCAGGCGCGCAGCGTCCGGATCACGCGCTCATGCGCGGGCGCACTGCGCGCGGTGACCAGCGCGGTACGGATCGGGCTCGTGCCCTCGGAAAACTCGCTCTGGATGCGATGCAGCCCGGCGAGAAATTCCTTGAACGGGCCGCCAGACAGCGGCCGCAGCGCAGCGTCGGTCTCGCTCCGCGCGAAAGCTGCCAGGCCGCTTTCCTGGTAGACCCTTTCCGCCTCATCGGAAAAGAGCACCGCGTCGCCGTCGAACGCGATCCGAAGCTCGTCGGATTCGTTCTTGCCTACCGTCGATG
Organism: Betaproteobacteria bacterium; assembly: GCA_040005975.1. Lineage (GTDB taxonomy): Bacteria > Pseudomonadota > Gammaproteobacteria > Burkholderiales > Casimicrobiaceae > PALSA-1003. The sequence goes on from JBDTXW010000004.1 coordinate 8,008, forward strand.
GCACGATCGTCGCCGCCGCGTAGCCTTCGTTCAATACGCGCTTGACGTCCTCGGTGTCCGCGGAGAGGAACAGATGCGCGCCGAACGCCGACACGTAGCGCGACGTCGGCTCGCCCTTGGTGAACGCCGCGCGGGTGATGTCGAGCCCGTGGTGATGTATGGAATTCATGACTCGCAGGCCGGTGTCCGCGCTGTTGCGCGACAGCAGGATGACCTCGACGTACTGCTTGTCGGTGCGGTTGAGCCGCAACAGCTTGTTGACGAGCACGAACGCCGGCCCGGGGCCGAGCATCTGCTCCTCGTGCTCGACCTGGTAGCGGTGATAGGCGTCGACGCCGGCATCGATATAGATGCGATGGCTCTCGGTGAGATCGAATAGCGCCCGCGACGAAATGGCGACGACCAGCTTGTCGGCGAGCGTGGGCTTGGGCACCGGCCTAGTATAGCGCCGCGTGCGAGCCGAAAAAGACCGCGTCAGGCTGCCCTGCGCAGTCCCTTGTCGAGCTCGGCGAACACCGCGCGCACCTCCTCGACTGCCCAGTCGATCTGCTCGCGGTCGATGACCAGCGGCGGCGCGAAACGCACGACGGTGCCGTGCGTGTCCTTCGAGATGATGCCGCGCGCCAGCAGGCGCTCGACGACCGCGCGCGCATCGGTCCGGCGCGAGTCGACCTCGAGCCCGATGAACAGTCCCTTGCCGCGCACGTCGCGGATCAGCGAGCTGCGCACGGTCTTCAGTTGCGCCAGCAGGTAAGCGCCCAGTTCGGCCGAACGCTCGATCAGCTTTTCGTCGAACAGCACCGCGATCGCCTCGAGCCCGACGGCAGCCGCCAGCGGATTGCCGCCGAACGTGCTGCCGTGATCGCCCGGCTCGAACACCTGCATGACGTCGTCGGTCGCGGTGAACGCCGATACCGGCAGCATTCCGCCGCCCAGCGCCTTGCCCAGAATCACGCCGTCGGGCCTGACACCGTCGTGCTCGCAGGCCAGGAACTTGCCGGTACGGCCCATACCGGTCTGGATTTCGTCGCAAATCAACAGCACGCGATGCGCCTGGCAGATGCGCGCGCATTCGGCGAGATAACCCGGCGGCGGCACGATCATGCCTGCCTCGCCCTGGATTGGCTCAACCAGGAAAGCCGCGGTGTTCGGCGTGATCGCCGCCTCCAGCGCACGCGCGTCGCCGAACGGAACGTCCCGGAATCCGGGCGCAAATGGCCCGAATCCATCGCGGTATTGCGCTTCCGACGAGAATCCGACAATCGTAATCGAGCGGCCGTGGAAGTTGCCGGCGCAGACGATCACTTCGGTCTGTCCGTCAGGAATGCGCTTGACCTTGTATCCCCACTTGCGGGCCGCCTTCAGCGCGGTCTCGACGGCTTCGGCGCCGCCGTTCGCCGGCAATGCACGGGGAAGCCCGGTGACTTCGGTCAGCCGCTTCAGGAAAAGCGGCAGCTTGTCGTTGTGAAAGGCGCGCGAGGTCACCGCCAGCTGCTGCGCCTGCGCGACCAGCGCCGTGACGATGCGCGGATGGGCATGCCCGTGGCTGACGGCGGAATACGCGCTCATCATGTCGAGAAAGCGCCGGCCGTGCACATCCCACAGCCAGGCACCCTCGCCGTGCGACACGACCACTGGCAGCGGGTCGTAATTGCGCGCGCCGAAGGTCTTTTCGATCTCGATATAGGCCGCGCTCGATTCGGCCTTCGACGGCGCTACGGCGCGGGAATTGCGGTCCTTCATGATCGTGGCTCCTTGTCGGTAGACCGGGGATCGCTCGGTCGTCTTGGGTCTGCTGGCCTCGCCCAGGCTCCGGGTGGGAGCGCGAAGCAGGCAGACTGCCCGGCTGTCGGCGCGCGGACCCGGCTCGTCGCCGGGTGGCGCGATCAGGATCGGAGTGCGAGGCGACTTCGCCAGGACATGGGGGTGGATTCTACCCGCGTACGCCCGGCATCGCCTGCTGCGCCGCACAAAGCCCGCCGCGCCTCGGGCATGCAGCGCCGGTCATCGGGCCGGCCCGGCAGACAGCCGCGCGAGCAGCTTGGCGTGTATGCCGCCGAAGCCGCCGTTGCTCATCACCAGCAGGTGATCCCCCGGTCGCGCATCGGACGCGACCGCGTCGACCAGCGCGTCGAGATCGGCAACGACACGGGCGCGCTCGCCCAGCGGTGCCAGGACTGCCGCCGCGTCCCACCCCAGATTCGCCGCATAGCAATAGACGCGATCGGCGCGCTCGAGGCTCGTCGGCAGGCGGGCGCTCATCGTCCCCAACTTCATCGTGTTCGAACGCGGTTCGACGATGGCGATAATGCGTTCGCTGCCGACGGCGCGCCGCAGTGCATCGACCGTCGCTGCGATCGCCGTCGGATGGTGCGCGAAATCGTCGTAGACGGTGACGCCGTTGACACTGCCGCGCACTTCCAGCCGCCGCGCGATGCCGCGGAAGCAGGCCAGCGCGGCAAGACTCTGCGCGACCGGCACGCCCGCGTGCCTGGCGGCGGCGATTGCCGAGAGCGCATTGAGCTGGTTGTGCCGGCCGAGCAGCGCGAACCGCGCCAGCACGCCCTGCGGCGCGCCGCCGAGCTTGATCGTTCCGTCGACCGCAATCGTCCAGTCCGCGCCGGTATCGGCGACGGCCGCGAATCCGAATCTCTCGACCTCGCTCCAGCAGCCGCGGGCAAGGACGCGCTGCAAACTCGCGTCGGCGCCGTTGACGATCAGCCGCCCGGTGTGCGGGATCGTTCGGACCAGGTGATGAAACTGCGTCTCGATCGCGGCCAGGTCGGGGAAGATGTCGGCATGGTCGTACTCGAGGTTGTTGAGTATCGCGGTGCGCGGCCGGTAATGGACGAATTTCGAGCGCTTGTCGCAGAACGCCGTGTCGTACTCGTCGCCTTCGATGACGAAGAAGGCGCTGGCCGGCAGCCGGGCCGACATGCCCAGATCGGGGGCGACGCCGCCGATCAGAAAGCCCGGCTGCAGGCCCGCCTGGTCGAGAATCCAGGCGAGCATCGCGCTGGTCGTCGTCTTGCCGTGGGTGCCGGTCACCGCCAACACCCATTTGTCCAGCAGGACGTTTTCGGCGAGCCACTGCGGTCCCGAGATGTAGTGCCGGTTCGCGTCCAGGATCGCCTCGAGCAGCGGATTGCCACGGGAGATCGCGTTACCGATGACGAACACGTCGGCGGTCGCAGCGACGGTGCGAAGCTGCGCGGCGTCGTAGCCTTCGGTCAGCGCGATGCCGAGCGGCACAAGCTGCGTGCTCATCGGCGGATAGACGTTGGCATCGCAGCCGGTGACCGTGTGTCCGGTCTGGCGCGCGATCGCGGCGATTCCGCCCATGAACGTGCCACAGATGCCGAGGATGTGCAGGTGCATCGCGTGCTTTAGCCGGGTCGCGGCGCGCGCGAGGCCAGGGCGCGCTCGTAGGCGTCTTCCAGGCTCCGCGTATATCGGTCGGCATCGGCGAGTCCCGAGCGCGGCAGCGCCGCGACGATGTCCGCGGCGATCGCGTCGCGCCAGGCGCGGTCGTTCGCGAGCCGGCAGGCGATCGCGACATACTCGTCGTCACTGTGCGCTATCGTCGCGGTAACGCCGAGATGGGTCAGGATGCTGTATCCGATGCGCTCGGCCTGCCGTTCGCCGACGCGCGTGACGACCGGCACACCCATGTCGAGCGCCGCCGCCGTCGTGTCGCCGCCGGTATAGGGCAGCGTGTCGAGGACGACGTCGACCAGGCGGTAGCGCGCGCGGGCGATCGCATCGTCCTGCGCCCATGGGATGAATACGACCCGCTCGGCAGCGATGCCGAAGCTCTCGAGCCGCCGCCGATACAACGTGTACTGGGCCGGTCGTTGCGGCGAAAACGCGAGCACGCTGCCGGGCACCGCGGCGAGAATCTGCCGCCACAGCGCAAGGCAGCGCGGCGAGAGCTTGAGCAGGCTCACGAAGACGCCGAATACGGTCGCCCCCGGGTCCAGCCCCAGGCTGGCGCGCGTCACCGCCGCTTCCGGCGCGGCGGCGACGCGCCGGAACGGCAGCAGGCAGCCATCGAGCGCGAGCGGCGCCTCGATCTGGTAGCGGTGCGCGTCGGGCAGGTCGGCGTGGGCGTCGGTCAGCTTGAAGTCGACCTGGCGCATGCCGATCGCGCCGTGACTGCCCAGATGCGTGATGATCACCGGCGCCGGCTTGTACAGCAGTATCGCCGGACGCGACGATCCCGAATGTCCCATCAAGTCGACCAGGATGTCGATGCCATCGTCGGCGATCAGCCGCGCGGCGCTCGCATCGTCGACGTCATCGAGCCGCCGGAAGCCTGCGCAGCAGCTGCGGAATTGCGCGGTGACGTCGTCCTCGATTTCGCGCACCGCCAGCGAATACGCATGCACGGTGAAGCGCTCGGCATCGTGCCGGCGCAAGACCTCGAGCATCAGTCGTCCCATCACGTGCACGCGGAAATCCGCCGAAAGGTATCCGATACGGACATGCTTTACGGCGGGCGTGCGCGGCGCGGAGAAATCCGCGATCGCTCCACGCTCGGCCTGCCGGACGCGATCGTGCGCCTGATAGACGCGCAGCAGCGTTTCGCGCGCAACGTCGAAATACTGCGACTGCGCGACCGCGACCGCTGCGTACGCGCTTTCCCCCGGCTTGTACGGCAAATCGAGCGCCAGCGGCAGGTACCGGTTCTCGTAGTCGGTCCCCGGAGCGATCCGCGCCGAAAGGAGCCCCGCCGCAACGATTCTCGCCGACGGTGCCGCCCGCGGCTCGAAGCGGCGAAAGTCGTCGAACGCTTCCTCGTCGCGCTGGAACAGCAACAGATGCCCGCGCAGCGCGAACCAGACTTCCTCGTTGTCCGGCGCGATCTCGCGCGCCGCCTTGAGCGGCGGCAACGCGTCGCCCCAGCGCCGCAGCCGGTCGCGCGCGGTTGCCAGGTTGAACAGGGCCTCGACCGAACCGGGCAGAAGCGCCGCCGCACGGCCGAACGAGCGCTCGGCGTCAGCGTATCGCGCCTGCCGGAAATAGAGGTGGCCGAGAGCGAGATGGGCCTGCGCCCAGGCAGGCTTGAGCCGCACGGCTTCGGCGAGGCTGGTTTCGGCGGCAGCCGGATCGCCCTTGCGCGCGAGGAGGACGCCGACGTTGTAATGAACTTCGGCCAGCGCCGGCGAATGCTTGAGCGCACCGCGATAGTTGGCCAACGCGTCGTCGACGCGGCCGGCGGCGGCGTTTTGCGCGGCGCTGGCGAGCAGATCGGAGAGTGCGATCATGCGCGGAACGCTACGCCGCCAGCGGCAAGGTCATGCTCACCGTAACGCCGGTTCCTCTGTCGCGGTTGGCCGCGTGAACCCTGCCGCGGTGAAATTCGGCGATCAGCCGGACGATGTAAAGACCCAGTCCCAGATGCGGCTCGTCGCTTTTCGGCTCGGCGCGGATCGACACCATCGAGTCGAACAGGCGCTCGTGCATCCCCGTCGGCAGCGGCGCGCCCTCGTTTTCGACCCGCAGGCTGACGCTGTCTTGGTCGCGATCGAGCGCAACGACGATCGGTGTTCCCGGAGTCCCGAACTCGACGGCGTTGGCGACCAGCTTGTCGAGCAGCTGCGCGATAAGCTCGGGCGCGCCGTCGACCGGCAGCGGGCCGCCCGGCTGCGCGAGCTCGAGCACGTGACCGGGGTACGCGGCGCGGTATCCATCGACGCATCCGGCGACGACGAGCGCGAGGTCGAAGCGCTCGCGCTGGGCTTCGCCAAGGCTTTCCTCGAGGCGCGTCGCCTCCGTCATTCTGGTCAGGATGCGAGTCAGGCGCGTCAGGCCCTGCTGCGCACGCTCGATGTAGACGCGCGCGTCGTCGGGCAGTGTCGAAGCGCGCAGGTTGTCCAGCGACGAGCGCACGACCGCGACCGGCGTGCGCAACTCGTGGGACAGCCGGCTTGCCATGTTCTGCTGGTAACTCGCGTATTGCGCGAGCCTCGCGACGACACTCGAAAAGCTGCGCGACAGATCGCCGATCTCGTCGCCCGCCGCGGACGGCGCCACGGTGCCGCGGATGCGGCCCTGCATGTCGATCGCGGACTCCGCTTCGTCGCGCAGTCGCCGGATGCGCGCGGTCAAACGCGACGCGTACAGCGTCAGCGCCACCGACCCGACGAGAAGTGCAGCGAGCACGATGTTGAACAGGCGCTCGAAGGCACGGTTGCGCTCGGCCAGCACCGCATTGGTCGTTTCCTCGACGATCACTGCGCCTCTGACCTGGTCGCCGACCCAGATCGGATGCGCTGCGGACACGACGACCGCCTTGCCGTCGCCGGTCAGCCGCCTGTCTGTCGTGAGTATTCCCGACAGCGCGCCATCGACCTCGCGCGCGGGCATCGTGACGTGCGCCGAGAGCTCGTCGACAAAGTCATCGGTTGGCTGCCGGAGGATCAGCGTGTACAACGGATGCAGCGTCTCGCGCTCGATCCATCGCCACGCGCGTGGGATCGCCGAGTCCGAAGCGTCCGTATCCGGCAGCGGCGGCCGCTTGAGGCTGCCCGCGCGCGCCAGCACGTCGAGCTGCCGATCGATCACCCAGATTCGCGCGGTCGTCCGCGACAGCCCCTGGATGATCTGGCCGATCTCCGCCGACGGCGTGATCTCGGGACTCGCCTCGCGCGCGAGCTGCGGCGCGATTTCGCCTTCCGGCGCGCCGTCCAGCGCGCGCTGCGCTGCCAGCGACTCGCGCGTCGTGCCGGGCGGTTCGAACAGGCGCGGCCGGTCATGCAGCGCGGTCGCTACCGCCTGCGCGGTCCCCGCGAGCGTCTTCTGCTGCGCATCGCGCAGGAAGCGCTCGAGCTCGCGCACATATTCGTAGCCCAGCCAAGGTATCGTCAGGAACACCATCAGCACCAGCAGCAGCTGGGCGCGGATGCCGAGGGCGATGCGAACGCTCATGCCTCTTTCGCGTTCCAGCGGTAGCCCATGCCGTAGACCGTCGCGATGCAATCGAACGCCGGGTCGAGGGCGGCGAACTTGCGGCGGATGCGCTTGATGTGCGAGGTGATCGTGCTGTCGTCGACGACGATGCTGGCGTCCTTCATCAGGCTGTCGCGGTCCTTGACGTGGCCCGGATGCTTCGCCAGCGCATGCACCATCCAGAATTCGGTCAGCGTCAGGTCGATCCGCCGCTCGGTCCAGTAGGCGGTCAACCGCTTGAGGTCGAGCTTGAGCGGACCGCGCTCGATCACTTCCTCGACCGCATGCGGGGCCGCGAGCAGGTCGCTGCGCCGGAAAAGCGCCGCGATACGCGCCGACAGGTGCGGCAGGCTCACATCCTTGGTCAGGTAGTCGTCGGCGCCGAGCCGAAGGCCGGCGACGACGTCGAAGTCGGAATCGCGCGCCGAAAGGAAAATGATCGGCAGTGACTGCGACAACGCGCGCAGTTCCCGGCACAGGGCAAAACCGCCGTCGATCTCGTCACCCAGCCCGATGTCGATCAGCGCGAGGTCGGGCAGCCGCGTGCGGAGCGCCGCCGTCGCGTCGCCGCGGCTCGCGTAAGTCGATACGTCGTAGCCCTGCTTCTTCAGCGCGTCGCCGTAATTGGCGCGGATGGCGGGCTCGTCCTCGACGATGGCGATGCGGCGGCTCATGGCTTTTCGACTATACCGCAGCGCCATCGCGCGAAGCCGCCGCGATCGAAGGCTGCCCTCATTTGGCCATGATTGATCGCCAGTACGTCACCACCGGGACCCGCGATCGCCGCCGTGCGGGATTTCAATGGCGGTGCGGCGGGCGTTGCCGCCGCACGGAAAGGAGAGACGATGCAGACAACCAAGGCCGAGGCGATTGCCTCCCGCGTGTGGCGCGATCTCGCCGGGCTCGCCGCCGAGGCGGTCGCGATCGGCGTGCTGTTCAGCCTCTTGCTGGCGCTGGCGGTGCTTGTGATGTCGCGCGCGCGACCGGACGATCGCTTCGCCGGACCGGCCGAGCCGAGTCCGCCCGCGCTGGTTACCGCCGCGTTGCACTGAAAGGATTCGCCGCCGAGCGGGGAGGACCTGTCGGCCGGCGCGACCGGGCCGGCCGCGCAAGCGTTCCGGCGCGCGAAGCCGCCCGAGTCTTCCCCGGTCGGCAGCGCGCTACTTGAAAAGGCGCAGCGCCCTGCGCGCGGCGACGGCGGCGGCAAACAGCGCCGTTGCGGCGATCATCGCGACAAACGCCGTGGCGAGACCCGCGGCAACGCCAGCCAAGCCGAGCGGCGATACCAGAAGCCACGCGATCGCCGTCCCCAGGCCTCCGCAGAGGGTGATGGCGATGGCGCTGCCTACGTAGCTCATGGCGCGGTAATCTGATAGAGACAGCGCAATTATATCGCAGCGGCGCTCGTCCTTGCCCTCGCGCCGGGCGCACAGTATAAAGGCGCTCTCGCTCGCCTCTAAAGGCGAGCGCGCCCGCAATGACAACGTCCCGCCGCGATATCGACGCTCACGCACGCCTTGCCGTACGCTCGCTGGTCGCCTCGCAAATCCGTGAAGTCGCCAACGTCGGCATGGGCGATTCCGACATCCTGCCATTCTGGTTCGGGGAACCCGACCAGGTCACGCCTGCGTATATCCGCGATGCGGCGATCGCTTCGCTCCACGCCGGCGAGACCTTCTACACACAGAATTTCGGCATTCCGGAGCTCCGCGCGGCGATCGCCGCCTACGTGTCGCGCTGGCACCAGCCGGTCGCCGCCGCCAATATCGCCGTCACGGCATCGGGCATGTCGGCGCTGATGCTCTGCGCCGAGGCGCTGATCGATCCGGGCGACCGGGTCGTCTGCGTCACGCCGCTGTGGCCCAACCTGACCGAGATACCCAAGATCCTCGGCGCCGACGTCGTTCGCGTGGCGCTGTCGTTCGGCGCGCTCGGTTGGACGCTCGACGTCGACCGTCTTCTCGACGCGCTGACGCCAGGCACACGCGCGGTACTGATCAATTCACCAAACAATCCGACCGGTTGGACGCTCGAGCGGGCCGACCAGGCGGCGATACTCGAGCATTGCCGCAGGCATGGCATCTGGATCATTGCCGACGATGTCTACGAGCGCCTGTACTACGATGCGCCAGCCGGGCGCGCCTGCGCGCCGTCGTTTCTCGACCTGACCCGTGACGGCGATCGAGTCGTCATCACCAACAGCTTTTCCAAGGCCTGGCTGATGACCGGCTGGCGGCTCGGCTGGATCGTCGCGCCGACTGCGCTGCTGCCCGATCTGGGCAAGCTCATCGAATACAACACCTCGTGCTCGCCGTCGTTCGTGCAGCGCGCCGCGGTGGTTGCGATCAACGATGGCGAGGCGACGATCATGCAAACGCTTGAGCGCTATCGGGCAGCGCGCGATTTCCTGGTCGGAGCGCTGAACGCGATTCCCGGCGTCAGTGCGGCTGCGCCCAAAGGAGCGATGTACGTGTTCTTCCGCGTCGCCGGCATCACCGACAGCTTCGAATTCTGCAAGCGGCTGGTGCGCGAAGCCCGCCTGGGGCTCGCGCCCGGGAGTGCCTTCGGGCCGGAAGGCGAGGGATTCGTGCGCTGGTGCTTCGCCGCCGACACCGACCGGCTCGCCGACGGAATTGCGCGGCTCACCCGCGCGCTGAAGAGGAGCTGACTCGCGATGCCGGTGCGCGAACCATCGACCGATCGCGCTACGCCTGCGTCGCTTCCCGCCAGCGCGCTCGCGGCACTGGCGCTGACGCTCGCAATCGGCTGTGCGATGCCGGCACCGCCGGCATCCGCGGCGGACATGGTCAAGACGATACACGTGTCGCAATCGGTCGCCGAATCGGGATTCGATCCGCAGGCGATCAGCGATTCCTATTCGTTCGACATCTGCCGGTCGATCTTCGAATCACTGTACACCTACGACTATTTCGCGCGTCCGGTGCGCATGGTACCGAACACCGCAGAAGGCATGCCTCAGATCACCGATGGCGGCCGCACCTACACGGTACGCGTCAAGCCCGGCATCTTTTTCGCCGCCGATCCGGCCTTCAAGGGCAAACGGCGCGAATTGATCGCCGAGGATTACGTCTACAGCATCAAGCGGATTTTCGACCCGAAAGTCCGCTCGTACTGGCTGTATGTGTTCGATCACCGCCTGGCGGGACTCGACGAGGTGCTTGCCCGCGCGCGCAAGACCGGACGTTTCGATTACGACGACCGGATCGAGGGCCTGCAGACGATCGATCGCTACACGCTGCGGATTCGTTTCAAGGAGCCCAATTACACGTTCGCGCACTGGCTCGCCGACGCCGCGCTGTCCGCCGTCGCGCGCGAGGTCGTCGAGGCCCATGCCGACTCGTCGAACCGCGTGATGGAGCATCCGGTCGGCACCGGCCCGTATCGGCTGAAGGAATGGGTGCGCGGCCAGAAGATCGCCCTCGAAGCCAACCCTGATTTTCGCGAGCAGACTTACCCCGTTCCGGGCGAAGGCAGCGAGCCGGGCGACGCGGCGATCGCCCGGGACAACGCCGGCAAGAAACTGCCGATCGCCGGCCGGATCGACATCAGCGTCATCGAGGAGGAGCAGCCGCGGCTGCTCGCTTTCGACAGCGGCCAGCTCGACTATCTGGAGCTGCCGCGGCCGCTGGCGGACAACGTCCTTGCCCGCAACGAGCTGCGGCCCGAATACGCGAAGCGAGGCGTCAGGCTGCACCGCCAGACCGAACCATCGCTCAGCTTCGTGTTCTTCAACATGGACGATCCGGTCGTCGGCGGCTATACACCGGAAAAGATCGCGCTGCGCCGCGCGATGATCATGGCCTACGATCGCAAGGCCGAAATCGACGTCCTGCGCCACGGCCAGGCGGAGCCTGCTTCCCAGCTCGTCCCGCCGGGGCTCGCCGGGCACGATCCGACGCTTCGCGCCACCAATCTCTACGATCCGGCCGCCGCACGCGCGCTGCTCGACAAGTTCGGCTACAAGGACCGCGACGGCGACGGTTATCGCGAAACGCCCGACGGCAAGCCTTTAGTGATCACCCGGGCCAACACGCCTTCCGCAATCGACCGTGTCGACAACGAGCTTTGGAAAAAGTGCATGGATGCGATCGGCATCCGCATGGTGTTCTTTACGCAGAAGTGGCCGGAGCTCAACAAGATGTCCGAGGCCGGGCAGCTGCAGATGTGGGGACTGTCGTGGATATCGAATTCACCCGACGGCGACGCCTTCGCGAGCCCGCTGTACAGCAAGAATATCGGCACGTCGAACGACGCGCGCTTCCGTCTGCCGGCATACGATCGCGCCTACGAGGCGTCGCTCAATCTCCCCGACGGGCCGGCGCGCACGGCGCTCTATCGCTCGATGACAGAGGCGGTGCTGAACTACGCGCCGTGGATGCTCGACCTCAACGTCTACGTCAGCGTGCTGACGCAGCCGTGGCTTACGGGCTACAAGCAGAACCCGTTCCTGCGCAACCAGTGGAAGTACTACGACGTGGACCGGCGCCGCTAGGCGATGCCGTCGGCCGCGACCCCGGCCGCTGAATCGCTGGCGAAGGCCCAGCGCCTGCCTGGAACGGCGGCGAACAGCGCCTTCGTGTACTCGTGCCGTGGCGCACCGAAGACTTCGGCGACCGGACCCTGCTCGACGATCCGGCCGCGCTGCATCACGGCGACGCGATCGCAGACGCGCGCGGCGACCCGCAGATCGTGCGTGATGAACAGCATCGCGAGATCCAGCCGCAGCCGGATCTCGTCGAGCAGCGAGAGCACCTGCGCCTGGACCGAGACGTCCAGCGCGGAAACTGCTTCGTCGGCGATCAAGAGGTCGGGCCCGATCGCCAGCGCGCGGGCGATGCAGATGCGCTGGCGCTGGCCGCCGGAAAACTGGTGCGGGTAGCGGTCGAGCGAGCGCGCGTCGAGCCGGACCAGGGCCATCAACTCGCCAGCGGTCTTGAGTGCATCGCCGCGCGTCGCGCCGTAGTTCATCGGACCCTCGATGATCGCTTCGCCGACGGTGCGCCGCGGGTTGAGCGAGCGGTAAGGGTCCTGGAACACGATCTGGACGCGCCGCCGCCGCGGGCGCAGCGCGTCCGCACCGAGCTTGGCGATGTCCTCTCCATCGAGAACGATGCGACCGGCCGAAGGCTCGATCAGGCGCGCGATGCAGCGCGCGACGGTGGACTTGCCCGAGCCGGATTCGCCGACGATACCCAGCGTCTCGCCGCGCCGGATTTCGAGCGTCACGTCGGCGGCAGCGGCGACATCGGCATGCCGCCGCGTAAGCCATCCTCCTCGCCGGTAAGTCTTGGCCAGCCCCTCGGTCGCCAGAACGACCGGACCGATCCGCGTCTCGCGCCGCGGCGGCGCGACGCCGGGAACGGCGGCGATCAGCATGCGCGTGTATTCGTGTCGCGGGTGCGCCAGCAGCTCGTCCACCGGCGCGAACTCGACCAGCTCGCCCTGCCGCAGTACCGCGACGCGGTCGGCGATTTCCGCGACGACACCGAAATCGTGCGTGATGAACAGCACGCCGGTGCCGTGCATGCGCTGCATTTCGCGGATCAGCGCGAGAATCTGCGCCTGCGTCGTCACGTCCAGCGCGGTCGTCGGCTCGTCGGCGATCAGCAACTTGGGATTGAGCACCAGCGCCATCGCGATCATGATGCGCTGGCGCTGGCCGCCGGAAAGCTGGTGCGGATACGATTCGATCATCCGCTGCGCATCGGGCAGATGGACGTCGCGGATGATCGCGGCCACGCGCGTTCGCCGCTCGGCAGCGCTCATCGCCGTGTGCGTCGCCAGCACCTCGTCGATCTGCTCGCCGCAACGCATGACCGGATTGAGCGCCGTCATCGGCTCCTGGAAGATCATCGACATCCGTGTGCAGCGGAGCTCCCGCAGCCTGGCCTCGCTGGCGGAGAGCAGGTCTTCACCCTCGAGCCGGACGCTTCCGCCGCTCGCGCGAAGCTCGGCCGGAAGCAACCCCATCGTTGCTTGCGCGATCACCGATTTGCCGGAGCCCGATTCGCCCACGAGGCAGACGATTTCGCCGGCGGCGACGTCGAAGCTCACGCCATCGACCGCATGTGCGCGTTCGGCGCCGGCCGGCAGCGCGACACGCAACGCGTCGACTTCGAGCAGCGCCGAGCCCATCGCGATCAGCCTCGCAGCTTCATGCGCGGGTCGAGCGTGTCGCGCAGCCCGTCGCCGAGCATGTTGACGGCAAGCACGGTCAGCGCGAGAAAAATGCCGGGGTAGAGGATGTTGTGCGGAAAGATGCGGAACAGCGCCCGGCCTTCGGCCATGATGTTGCCCCACGTCGGCGTTTCCGGCGGAATGCCGACGCCGAGAAACGACAGGATCGCTTCGACCAGGATCGCCGAGGCGACGATGTAGGTCGCCTGCACGATCAGCGGCGGCAGTGTGTTCGGCAGGATATGGCGAATCACCAGCGGCAAGGTCGGCGTGCCGACCGAGATCGCGGCCTCGACATAGGGCTCCTCGCGCACCGACAGCACGATCGAGCGCACCAGGCGCACGACCCGCGGAATCTCGGGAATGACGATCGCGACGATCACCGCCGCGATCCCCGCCGTCCACAACGACACCAGCGCGATCGCCAGCAGGATCGCCGGAATTGCCATCAGCCCGTCCATAAGACGCATGACCGGGCCGTCGAGCCAGCGCAGGTACCCCGCGAAGAGCCCTATGACCAGACCGATGGCGACGCTGATCGTCGCGACTGCGGCGCCGACCAGCATCGATACGCGCGCACCGTAGAGCGTCCTGCTGTAGACGTCGCGGCCCAGCGTGTCGGTGCCCATGCGATGCACGATCGTCTTTGTGCCGCCATCGTCGTTGCGCACCTGCTCCTCGAAACCGGGCAGCTTGTTTCGCACCGAAGGATTGATCGCGACCGGGTCGACGGTCCCGAGCCACGGCGCGGCGAGCCCGAGCAACAGGATGGCGGCAAGGATTACCGCGCCGACGACGACCCCCGGGTTGCGCAGCAGGCGCCGGCCGGCGGCGGCGAGAATCGGCGGCGCGGCTGCGTCGATCGCGATGGAATCGGTAACGGTTTCCATCAATAGCGGATACGCGGATCGAGCAGCGTATAGGCGACGTCGACCAGCAGATTGATCAGAACATAGGCGAGCGAGAACAGAAGGATGACCGCCTGCACGGTCGGATAGTCGCGCGCCAGGACTGCGTCGACGGTCAGCCGGCCGAGCCCGGGAATGCTGAACACGCTTTCGGTGACGACCACCCCGCCGATCAGCAGCGCGATACCAATGCCGATCACCGTCACGATCGGCACCGCCGCATTGCGCAGCGCGTGCCTCATCAGCACCACGCGGTTGGCCAGCCCTTTCGCGCGCGCGGTCCGGATATAGTCCTCGCCCAGCACTTCGAGCACGCTGGTGCGCGTGATGCGCGCGATCAGCGCGATGTAGATGACCGACAACGTGCAGCTCGGCAGGATCAGGTGCGAGAAAAATCCACCGATGCCGTCGGCCAGCGGCTGGTAGCCCTGCACCGGCAGCCAGTTGAGCCGGATTGCGAAGACGTAGATCAGCGCGTAGCCGATGACGAACACCGGCACCGAGAAGCCGAGCACCGAAAAGCCCATGACGACCCGGTCGAGCCACGTGCCCTGGCGATAGGCGGCGACGACGCCGAGCGGGACTGCGATCAGCACCGAAAGGCCCAGCGTGCACACGGCAAGCGCGACCGTGGGGCCGGCGCGGTCGGCGATGATGTCGGCGACCTGCTTTTTGTAGAAGAACGATTCGCCGAAATCGCCGCTCAGCACGTGGCCGAGCCAGATGAAGAATTGCGTGATAATCGGCTGATCGAGCCCGAGCTTTTGCCGGATGTCGATGACGTCTTGCGCGGTTGCCGCGTTGCCGGCGATGATCGCCGCCGGGTCGCCGGAGGCCAGACGCAGCATCATGAAGACGAAGACGGCGACGACGGCCATCACCGGAATCGTCGCGAGCAGGCGTCGTCCGATGTAGGCGAACATGGGATTTTCGCCGCGCGGTGCGGCTGACGGTATCCTAAGGCTTGCGTTCGTGGGCGGGACTGAAGGCGCGAAATCGGCGCCCGCCGTCACCTTACCTTATTCCCGCGCCGGCGACTCCCGCGCGGACATGCGATTGCCGGCGGCGTACGCGTAACGGCCGCTTACGCGCCCGCCTTGGTCATGCTCCAGAACACCGGCACCGGCGCGACGATGATGCCGTCGATGCTCTTGCGCACCGCCGATGGCTGGTACCACTGGCCCAGAAAGACGTGCGTCGGATACTGCGTCCAGCGCAGCTGCACGGCCTCGGCGATCGCCTTCTGCTTGGCCGGATCGGTCTCGCGTGCGAACTGGTCGCGCAGCCGCTCGAGCTCGGCGTCGCACGGCCAGCCGAACGGTGCCTTGTCGCAACTCGCGTTCAGGAATGCCGTCGAGACCGGATTCAGGATGTCGGCCGACACCCAGGAGGTGATCATCGCGTTCCACCCGCCTTGCGCCGGCGGATCCTTCTTGGCGCGTCGCGCGACGACCGATTGCCAGTCCATCGACTGCATGTCCACCTTGAACCCGCCCTTCTCCAGCAGTGACTTGGCTACCGGCGCGAGATTGGTCAGCACCTGCAGGTCGGTCGAATGCAGCAGCACGATCGGCGTGCCGTCGTAGCCGGCTTCCTTGAGCAGCGCTTTGGACTTGACGAAGTTGGACTCGAGCAGGCCGTCCATGCCTTTGGTCGACGCCAGCGGAGCGCCGCAGACGAACATCGCCTTGCAGACCTTGTAGTACTGCGGGTCGCCTATCGTCGCTTTCAGGAAGTCCTCCTGATTGAGCGCGTAGAGCACGGCCTGCCGGACTTTCGGATCGTCGAACGGCTTGGCGGTGGTGTTGAATCGCAACGCATACTGGTTGCCAAGCGGGTTGACATCGACCAGCTTGACGTTCTTGTCCGCCTTCATCAGCGGCAACAGGTCGTGCTGCGGCTGCTCGATATAGTCGACCTCGCCGGCAAACAGCGCGTTCATCGCGGTCTGCTGGTCGGCGACGACCTTCCATTCGACCCGGTCGACCTTGACCACCTTGCCGCCGGCCAAGCCCGACGGCGGTTCGGCGCGCGGCTTGTACTTGTCGAATTTGACGAACACTGCCTTGTCGCCCGGCTTCCACTCGTCGCGCTTGAACACGAACGGGCCGCTGCCCGTCGTGTCCGAGATCTGCTCGCTCGGACTCGTCTCGGCGACCCGCTTCGGCATCATGAACGGAACGTTGGACGACGGCTTGCCCAGGCCCGCGAGCACGAGCCCGGTGGGCGTGGACAAAACGATCCTGAACGTTCTGGCGTCGACGACCGGCATGTCCTTGACGAAAGTCATGAGCTTCTGGCCCATCGTGTCCTTCGCGCCCCAGCGTTTGATCGAGGCGACGCAATCTTCCGCCGTCACCGGCTTGCCGTCATGCCACAGCAGGCCCTCGCGCAAGGTCATCGTGTAGGAGAGCTGGTCGGGGCTGACCTCGTAGCGGTCGATCATCTGCGGCTTGACCAGGCCGCTGGCGTCGGTGGCAAACAGCGTGTCGTAGATCATGTAACCGTAGTTGCGCTGGATGTACGCCGTCGTCCAGATCGGATCGAGGATCTTCAAGTCCGAATGCATGACGGCGCGCACCGTCAGCTGCGCACCGGCGTTCGGGACTCCCGCCAGGGTGGCGAACCCGGCGACTGCCGCGATCGCCGCCGTCTTGAGTAAACGGGAAATCGACATCGACTACTCCTTTATGCGAATCCATCGTCGCCGTGAGGCGGGAACGCGCACGATAGCTGAAGCGCGGCCGGCATGGCAATGGCCGCGGCGGCGTGCGCATAGTTGGCCCAAATGCGTTCGCCGCAGCGCGCCGCGGCATCGAATGCGGAGAGGCGCGTTTGTCACCATTTGGGATCGATCGGCGTTTGTACGCCGGCGCGCGCCTCGATCGCCGCGGCGGCATCGAGGCACCAGTCCTCGCGAAAGCGCGGACCGATCAACTGGACGCCGAACGGCAAGCCGTCCACCGCTCCGGTCGGCACGACGACGGCCGGCAATCCCAGCACCGGTATCGCCATCAGCGTCGCGCACTCGCGCCACACCGCCGCGGTACGCGCGGCGCTTTCGACGTCGAACCCCTGCGCGTATACCGGCTCTGAACACACCGGCGCCAGTACCAGCGGCACGCGGTCGAGGAAGGCCGTCCAGTCGCGCACGAGGCGCGCGCGATCGGCCAGCGCCTTCATGTACGGCAGCGCATCGCGCGACGGCAGGTTCTCCAGCATGAACCGCACCGCCGTCCGGATCCCCTCGTCGCCCTCTTTTTCGATCGCAGGCAGCAGGTACTCGCGAAATTCCGGCAGCTGCATCTCGAACCAGAGCTCCTGGGCGCGGCTGAAGCCGGGGGTGGGCACGTCGACGATCTCGTAACCGGCGTCGGCGAGCCAGCGGGCCGCCTGCGCGATCGCGGCGGCGACGTTCGAATGCAGTCTCGCCCCCGCCAGGTCCGCTGCCGCGGTGACGACGGCGACACGGATGGGCTTCGGCGGCGGCGGTCCGTCGAGCGGCGCCGGCACCCACCACGGATCGCGCGAATCGCGTTCGGCCATCGCGGCGAGGCCGAGCCGCAGGTCGGCGATCGATCTTGCAAGCGGCCCCTGCACCGACATCCATTGCGAGGAAACCGAGCGCTCCGCTGTCTGCGTCGGATTGTACGAGGGCACGCGTCCGAACGATGGCCGAATTCCGGCGATGCCGCAGGCGTAGGCGGGATAGCGGATCGAGCCCGCGATGTCGGTGCCGTGCGCCAGCGGGGTGATGCCGGCGGCGACCGATGACGCGGCGCCGCCCGACGAGCCGCCCGGCGTATGCGTCTTCGACCACGGGTTGTAGGTCCGGCCGCGCAAATCGTTCACGGTGTCGATGCGAAAGCTGAATGCCGGCGTGTTGGTGCGGCCGATTAGGATCGCGCCGGCGCTCTTCAGATTCGCGACGGCGGGACAATCGGCGGCGGCGAGCAGATTGCGATAGCCGACGACGCCGTTGGTCGTCGCGCAGCCCTGCTGGTCGACGTTTTCCTTGATCGTCATCGGCACGCCGTGCAGCGGCCCCAGAGGCGCATCGCCGGCAGCGACCGCGCGATCGGCGCGATCGGCGGCAGCGCGCGCGGCGTCGGACAGATCGACGGTGACCGCATTGAGCTTGCCGTTGACGGCGGCCAGCCGCGATAGCGATGACTCGAGCGCTTCGCGCGCGGAAATCTCGCGGCCGCGGATGGCCGCTGCGATGCGCGTGGCGCTCCAGCGCCAGATCGCTTCATTCATGCTGTCTCTTGCGCGGCACTCTGCCCCGGCGAACGGTTTGCACGCCTCGGGGAATCCGGCTACGCTCGCCCGGCAGCGGGCGAGCCTGCATGGGAGAAATGGTGAGCGTCATCGCGGTAGGAGGGTTCCAGCACGAGACCAACACCTTCGCGCCGTCGAAGGCCGACTATGCCGCGTTCGAGCACGGTGGCGGCTGGCCGCCTTTGACCTATGGCGCGGACATCGCGCCGCGCGTTGCCGGGGCCAATATCCCTGCCGCCGGTGCAATCGCCGCGCTGCACGCCCTTGGCCACAAGACCGTCGGCCTGGTCTGGGGTGCCGCATCGCCATCGGCACAGGTGACGCGCGACGCCTACGAACGCATCGTCGGCGACATGCTAGCACGCCTCGCCGCGGCGCCGCCGGTCGACGCCATCTATCTCGACCTGCACGGCGCGATGGTCGCCGAGCACCTCGACGACGGCGAAGGCGAGCTTCTTGCGCGTGTGCGCGCTCTCGCCGGACCGCGCACGCCGATCGTCGCGAGCCTCGACCTGCATGCCAACGTCACCCGCGCGATGATCGAGAACTGCGACGGCCTGGTCGCATATCGCACCTATCCGCACGTCGACATGGCCGCGACCGGCGAGCGCGCGGCGCGGCTGCTCGATCGCACCTTGCGCATGGGGAGGCCAGCGGCCAAATCGTTCCGCCCGCTGGACTTCTTGACCGGCCTGCCTTCGCAGTGCACGCTGATCGAGCCGGGCGTGGGGCTCTACGCGCTGCTCGATCGGCTCGAGCGCGAACACGACACCGCGCTATCGTTCGCGCCGGGATTTCCAATGGCCGACTTTCCCGAGTGCGGCATGACGGTGTTCGGCTACGGCACCGACGCCGGCCGCGTCAACACGGCCGCGGCAGCGATGGCCCACGCGGTCGCCGACGCCGAAGGCGACTTTTCGATGCAGCTCTTCGAGCCCGACGCCGCTGTCCTGCGCGCGATGCAGCGCGGTGAGCCCGGCGCACCGGTCGTGCTCGCCGACACGCAGGACAACCCGGGCGCCGGCGGCAACGGCGACACGACGGGACTCCTCGCGGCGCTGCTCGCGCGGCGCGCGCCGGGCGCGGTGCTCGGCCTGCTGATCGATCCGGCGTCCGCCACGCAGGCCCACGCCGTCGGTGTCGGACGCAAGGCGGTGTTCGCGCTCGGCGAAACGTCCGGCGTGCCGGGGCACGAGCCTCTCGGCGGCGAATTCACCGTGCTGGCTTTGGGTGACGGGCAATTCACCTGCACCGGTCCGATGTTCCACGGCTTCCGCATGGCGCTGGGGCCGATGGCGCTGCTGGAAAAGGACGGCGTTCGCGTCGTGCTGGCTTCGCGCAAGTGCCAGGCCGCCGACCAGGAGATGTTCCGCCACGTCGGCATCGAGCCCAGGCGCGAGCGCATACTCGCGCTGAAAAGCTCGGTGCACTTCCGCGCCGATTTCGAGCCGATCGCCCGCGAAGTCCTGGTCGTCGTGGCGCCCGGTCCCGCCAAAGCCGATCCGACGATGTTCTCCTGGCGGCGGCTGCGCCCCGGATTGCGGCTGAAGCCTCTGGGCCCTGCGTTCCAGCCGACGTAGCCTGTCCCGGAAGCCTCGCATGCCGCGCCGCTACGTCATCGCGCTGATCAAGCACGAAACCAATACCTTTTCGCCGCTGCCGACGCCACTCAAAGCATTCGGCCACGGCAATGGGCCGGCGTTCGGCGCGGCGGCGCGGGCGCGATTCGCGGGTACCAACACGCCGATGGGGGCCTATCTCGATCTGGCGCTGCGCGAAGGTGCCGAAATCGTGACTCCGGTTGCCGCCGAAGCGTGGCCTTCGAACAAGACCTCGCGCGCGACCTTCGAAGCGCTGGTGCGCCCGGTCGAGGAAGCGGTGCGCGCCGG
The DNA here is from genome assembly GCA_040005975.1 of Betaproteobacteria bacterium. Lineage (GTDB taxonomy): Bacteria > Pseudomonadota > Gammaproteobacteria > Burkholderiales > Casimicrobiaceae > PALSA-1003. The sequence goes on from JBDTXW010000004.1 coordinate 28,235, forward strand.
CTGCGACGCCGCGCTGCTCGATTTGCATGGCGCGATGGTGATCGAGGATTGCGACGATGCCGAAGGCGAGATCGTGCGGCGGCTGCGCGCGATCGCGCCGCGACTTCCGATCGCGGTGACGCTCGACTACCACACCAACCTCTCGGCCGAGCTCGTCGCCAACGCGACGGTGATCACCGGCTACAAAACCTATCCGCATGTCGACATGTACGACGTCGGCAGGCTGGCGGGAGAAATCCTGCAGCGCTCGCTCTCCGGCGAGATCGAGCCCGTGATGGCATGGGGCTGGCTGCCGCTGCTGGCCTCCGTCATGCGCCACTCTCCCGAGGACGGGCCGTCGGGCGACATCCTGCGCTACGCGCGCGAGAGGGAAGCCGACGGAACCGTTCTCGCGGCGAGTTTGCTGCCGTCGTTCCCGCACGCCGACACGCCGTATACGGGGGTGTCGGCGATCGTCGTCGCCGACGCCCGGCGCGGCGGCGCCCTAGCCGCGCGCGAGGTTTGCGATCGCATGCTCTCGATCGCCTGGGAGCGGCGCGCCGAGTACGCATTCTCCGCGCCGCCGCTCGCCGAATCGGTCGCCACGGCGCGTCGCCTGGGCGAAGCCGAGCCCGAAGGGCCGGTGCTGCTGATCGATCATTGCGACAACTGCGGCTCCGGTGGCGCGCAGGACGTGATGGGCGTCGTCGCGGAGATTCTGCGACAGCGCCTGGACGATGTCGCGATCGCGCCGATTCGCGATCCGGCAGCCGTCGCCCGAATGATCGCCGCCGGCAGCGGCAATCCGGTCACGCTTGCCTTGGGCGGCAACACCGACATGCCGGCGATCGGCCGCCGGGGCGAGCCGCTCGAAGTCTCGGGCCGGGTCGGGGCGATCACCGACGGCGAATTCACGATCACCGGGCCGATGTATACCGGCATACGCACCTACCTCGGCCGCACCGCGGTGCTGGAAATCGACAATGCCGGCGCGAAGGTGGAGATCGTCGTCACCGAGCGCGCGCACGAACCGATGGACCTGGGCGTGTTCACCCATTGCGGCATCGACCCGCGGCGCAAGCGCTATATCATGCTGAAGTCGCGCATCCACTACCGCGCCGGGTTCAAGCCGATCGCCGCGCACATCGTCGAATGCGCCGGTGCCGGGGTCACCAACGCCGACTTGTCGGTGTATGGTTACCGGAAACTGACGCGGCCGATCTTTCCGCTCGATCCGATCTGACCGCCGATCCTAAAAGACCGAACCGCGATGAGCCCGGCCAGCAAGCCCGACTATGATCTGTTGATCGACATCGGCAACACGTTCCTGAAGTGGGGACTGTTCCGCGCGGGCGCCGGCGGCGAAGCGCGGGAAAACCGGCTCGAATCCGGCCACGTCCTGCTCGAGGAAATCGCCGGGCTCGCCGCGCAGTTCGCGAAATTTCGCAGGCCGGCGCAAATCGTCATCTCCAACGTCGCCGGCACGCGCGTGCGTTCCACGATGATCCGGGTGCTGGAAACCTGGCCCGACGCCCCGGCGCCGCACTGGCTGATTCCGCAGGACGAGCAGTGCGGCGTCATCAATCGCTACCGCAACCCGGCGCAGCTCGGCAGCGACCGCTGGGCCGCACTGATCGGCGCGCGCGCTCTCGTCGGTGCCAAGCCCGCGCTGGTCGTCGTCTGCGGCACCGCGACGACGATCGATTACCTGACCGCCGCGGGGGAGTTCAGCGGCGGCGTGATCCTGCCGGGCGTCGGGCTGATGCTGCGCGCGCTGCACCAGCATACAGCCGCGCTGCCCGACTCCGACGGCGAATACGTCGAGAATCCACTGCAGACGGTCGACGCGATCGCGAGCGGCTGCCAGCACGCGCAGGCGGGCGCGATCGAGCGGGTCTACCGGATGCACGAGCCCAAGGCACCCGGCCTCGTCTGCCTGCTCTCCGGCGGCGCGGCGCGTGCGCTGGCCCCGCGGCTGACGATACCCTTCGAGCTGCACGAGAACCTCGTCCTCGAGGGCCTTTACTGCATCAGTCGGACGCTCGCCACGGCCTGACTCGCCGGCGCACGATCGCGGCCAACTGTAGCGAGCGCCGCCGGTGAACCGTCGACCGTGCATCGCGGTCGTATAGGCGGGATAATCGACATCCCGCCACCGAAAGGCAATTCATGAGCGAGCAACGCGAGGTCGTCATCCTGAGCGGCGTGCGCACGGCGATCGGCGATTACGGCGGAAGTCTCAAGGACCTGCCGCCGACCGAGCTGGCAGCGAAAGTCGTCAAGGAAGCATTGAGCCGCTCCAAGGTCGAGCCCCGCGATGTCGGCCAGTGCGTCTTCGGCACCGTGATACACACCGAGGCCAAGGACATGTACCTGTCGCGCGTGGCCTCAATCAATGGCGGCCTGCCGCACGACACCGGCGCGCTGACCTTGAACCGCCTGTGCGGCAGCGGCCTGCAGGCGA
>JBDTXW010000005.1:0-28898 GCA_040005975.1 Betaproteobacteria bacterium
TTCCAGCCGACGCGCGCCGAGCGCGAGAGAATGCTCAATCTGTGAGCGCTCGGATCCTTGAGCGCACGACCGACCTGATTTGCGGTGCTGGAGCGCTGGCGCTCTCAGTGCCTCCGTTTCCCGATTCCTGCTAAAATGAAAGACCGTGGATAAGCGGCTGCAACATGCGCCTTCGCCCTGCAACACTGGTTTCCGCATTCGCTTTCGCCGTCGCGCTTGCTGCTTTCGCGCAGAGGCCCACGCCGCCGAAGCTCGAGCCGCTGCCCGAAGCCCCGCCACCACCGCCGGAAATCGCCAACGATCCCGAACTCGAGCCGCAGGTGACGATCGTTCGCCGACCGACCGAGACGATCGAGGAATACCGCGTCAACGGACGACTAACGATGATCAAGGTGATACCCAAAACCGGCAGACCCTACTATCTGGTTGCCGATGGCACCGACGGCACGTTCACCCGTCGCGACAGTCTCGACACGGGCGTCAAAGTGCCGATGTGGCTGCTGTTTTCGTTTTGATCTAGTCATCCGTCCTCTGCGGCGCTGAAAGCGGTCATCCCCGCCGAAGTGCGCGGCGATGCCCGATGTCGGTCTACACTACCGTCACACCCGAAGACCTCGCTGCATGGCTCACGCGTTACGCAATCGGCGCGGTGCACTCCTTCGAGCCGATATCGGCGGGCATCGAGAATACCAATTACTTCGTCACAGCTGACAAGGGCCGCTACGTGCTGACGCTCTACGAGCGTCTGCCGGTGGAGGATCTGCCGTTCTACCTCAACCTCATCGCCCATCTCGCCAACGCCGGTGTGCAGGCACCGGCGCCCGAGCCCGACCGCAGCGGCGCACTGTGGAGCATCCTGAACGGCAAGCCCGCCGGATTGGTCGCCCGCCTCGACGGCGCCGCGGTCCCGCGACCGGAGATCGCACACTGCGCCGCGGCGGGCGGCGTGCTGGCGCAGATGCACCTTGCCGCCGCCAGCTATCGCCCTCGCCTGTCGAATCGTCGCGGTCCCGGCTGGTGGCGCCAGGCTGCGCGCGCCGTGCGGCCGTTCCTTTCGGCCGAGCAGAACGCGCTTATCGCGGCCGAGCTCAAGTTCCAGGGCGGGTTTGCCAAGATCAAGCTGCCGCGCGGCGCGATTCACGGCGATCTGTTCTGCGACAACGTGCTGTTCGAAGGCACACGCGTGTCGGGCGTCATCGATTTCGGCTTTGCGGCCACTGACGCCTTCATCTACGACCTGGCGATTGCCGTCAACGACTGGTGCGTGTTCGTCGAGGCCGGACGCGAAGGTGCGCTGGATGCAGAGCGCCTCGAGGCGATGGTCGTTGCGTACACAGCGTTGCGTCCGGTAACGGCCGAGGAACGTGCGATGTGGGCGCCGCTGCTGCGCGCCGGCGCGCTTCGCTTCTGGTTGTCGCGCCTCTACGATCTGCATCGACCCCGCCCGGGCGAGATCACGTCCGCGCATGATCCGGCGGTTTTCGAGCGCATCCTGCGCGAGCGCATTGCGTCGCCGCCGCGTTTCCCCGGTTGATGAACGACGCGCCGATCGCCTTCGAAGTGCGCCAGGCGGGCCAGGGCCTCGCCTGGCTGTCGCGTGCGGCGACGATGTTTCGCGCGGCACCTCTGCCCTGGCTGCTGCTGCTGTTCGTTTACTATCTTCTGGTCGGCCTGACCGAATTCGGGCCGTGGGCGTCGATCGGCCAGTTCGTCGCGCCGCTGCTGCGCCCGGTCTTCGCCGTGGGCTTTCTGGCCGCGGCATGGACGCAGGAGCGCGGCGGCGCGCCGAGGTTCGAGCATCTTTTCCGCGGCTTTCGCAGCAACCTGCGCGCACTGCTTCCTCTGGGCGTGGTCTTTCTCGGCGGAATGCTGATCGCCGTGCGCGCGACGGCGCTGATCGACGGCGGTCAGCTGATCGCGTTGCTGACCGGCACCGAGCGGCCGACGGAGGCAGTGCTCAGCAGCGGACGGGTACAGATGGCGATGCTTTTCGGGGCAGCGTGCGCGCTGCCGACGCTGCTCGCCACCTGGTTCGCGCCGGCGCTGATCGTCTTCAATGATGCCAGCGCGCGCACCGCACTTGCAATGAGTCTGCGTGCCTCGCTTGCCAATTGGCGCGCGATTACCGTCTACGGACTCGCCGTTTTCGCCTTGGGCGGGATCGTACCCGTCTTCGCGCTGGGTATCGCGCAGCTCCTGAGCGATTCCGCCGCAGGACCGGTGCTGCTGTTCGTCGTCACGCCGTATATGTTCGTGCTGATCGCGACAATGCACATTTCCGACTACGTCGGCTATCGCGACATCTTTCCCGCAGACCTGCCGCCGCTGGCGCCCGCTACGCCAGGCTAGCGCGACACCGGCAGTTCCAAGCTGCCGCGCCTGTTGCGGACCGATACGTTCACGCCGGCTGGAGTTTCGCGTACTCCAGCGCTAGCCACTTGACACCGGCCTCGCGGAAATTGACCTGCACCCGCGCGTCGTCCCCGCGGCCTTCGGCGTCGATGATGATGCCCAGCCCGAACTTGGCGTGCTTGACGCTTTGTCCGATGCGCCAGCCGGGCACCTCGCGCGCGACGGATCGCGGCATCGGCGGCGCATCCGGGCTCATCGCGAAGTCGCGCCGCTGCGCTGACAGCCATTGCACGACGCCTTCGGGGAACTCGTCGAGGAAGCGCGACGCAACGTTGTAGCGAAGCTGGCCATGCAGCATCCGGCTTTGCGCGTGGGTCAGGTACAGCCGCCGCCGCGCCCGCGTGATCGCAACGTAGGCAAGCCGCCGCTCTTCCTCGACGCCGTCGAATTCGGAAAGGCTGTTCTCATGCGGAAACAGGCCCTCCTCCAATCCGGTGACGAACACCGTGTGAAACTCGAGGCCCTTGGCCGAATGCACAGTCATCAGCTGCAGCGCGGGCCGGCCTTCGGCGGCCTGCGTTTCGCCGGCCTCGAGCGCGGCATGCGCGAGAAAGCTCATCAACGGATCGTCGCCACCTTCGCCTATGTCGCGCTCCGCCTCGCGCAGGAAACCATCGGCGGCATTGATCAGTTCCTGCAGATTGTCGATGCGCTCCTGGCCGTCTTTTTCCGCGGCGTAATGCGCGAGCAGCCCGCTGGCGTGCACGACATGGTCGACTGCTTCCGGCAGCGGGAGACCATGCGTCGCGATGCGCATGGCTTCGATAAGCGCGACGAACGCCGCAAGGCTCGTGCCCGCCTTGCCCGCTACCGGGTGGCTGCATGCCGTCTGCCAGAGGCTCGCGCCGGTCGCCTGTGCGCGCTCCTGCAACGTTTCGATCGACCGCGCGCCCACGCCTCGCGGCGGAAAATTGATCACCCGCAAAAACGCGCCGTCGTCCGTCTGCGCCGCGATCAGCCGCAGGTAGGCAAGCGCGTGTTTGACTTCGGCGCGTTCGAAAAAACGCATGCCGCCGTAAACGCGGTATGGCATTCCCGCATTGAACAGCGCGTGCTCGACCACGCGCGACTGCGCATTGGACCGGTAGAGCACCGCGATCTCCGCCGGAGAGACGCCGTCGGCGACCAGCCCGTTGACCACGTCGACGATGAATGCCGCCTCGTCGATGTCCGACGGGGCGGCAAAAGCGCGGACCGGCTCGCCCTCGGCGTCGGCCGTCCACAGATTCTTGCCCAGCCTCCCCTGGTTGTGCTTGATCAGGGCATTGGCGGCGTCGAGGATGCGGCCGTGCGACCGGTAATTCTGCTCGAGCTTGATCAGCTTCACCGCCGCGCCCGCGACGGCGAAATCGCGCTCGAAATGCTGCATGTTGGCCACATTCGCTCCGCGGAAGGCGTAGATCGACTGATCGTCATCGCCTACCGCGAAAACCGACGTCTGCGGCCCACTGAGCAGCTTGAGCCACTTGTACTGCAATACGTTGGTGTCCTGGAATTCGTCGACCAGGATGTGCGAGAAGCGGCGGCGGTAGTGCTCGCGCAGCCCTTCGTTTTGTGTCAGCAGCTCGTAGGTGCGCAGCAGCAGTTCCGGAAAGTCGACGACGCCGTCGCGCTGACATGCCTGCTCGTAGAGCGCGAAATGCCCGACCTGACGCCGCGTGATTTCGTCGTGCGCTTCGACCTGGTTCGGGCGCAGGCCTTCCTCCTTCGACGCATTGATCAGCCCCTGCAGCGCCCGCGCCGGAAAACGCTCATCGTCGATGTTGTGCGCCTTGTACACCCGCTTGATCAGCGCGAGCTGATCCTGCATGTCCATGATCTGGAACAATTGAGGCAGCTGTGCGTCGCGGTAATGCGCCCGCAGCATGCGGTTGCAGAGTCCGTGGAAGGTACCGATCCACATGCCTCGCATATTTACCGGCGTCAATGCCGAAAGCCGCGAGAGCATCTCCTTGGCGGCCTTGTTGGTAAACGTAACCGCGAGGATCGACAGGGGGCTCGCCTGGCCGATGGCCAGCAGCCAGGCGATGCGCGTCGTCAACACGCGCGTCTTGCCGCTGCCGGCGCCGGCAAGGATCAGCGCCGACGCATGGGGCAGCGTCACCGCAGCGAGCTGTTCGGGATTGAGATTCTCGAGTAAAGGCGAAGCCATCGGGAAGAGGGGCGCGCCGTCCGCGCACCGTCGGCAGGCGACGTCGGCGCACCGTGCGTCACGGTTGCGCGCCGGCCTACCGCGCAAACCATAATTATAGGCGATACCGCGTTGCCACGCCGCGGCGGTGGCACCGTCGGGCGTTATAATCGGCCGCGCCCGCCTGCCATGCGCCCTTCGACGATCCGATGCCCCGCATTCCGCGAATAAATCCCGCTGCGCACTCGGCGACGACACGGGCTTTCGTGCAATGGATCCGCTCGGCCGCACCCTACATCCATGCTTTTCGGGGCAAGACGTTCGTCATCGCGTTCGGCGGCGAGGTCGTCGCCGATGAAACTTTCCTCGGCATCGTTCACGATCTCAATCTGCTGCAAAGCCTGGGCATCCGGCTGGTCGTCGTGCATGGCTCGCGGCCGCAGATCGAGGCGATTCTCAAGCAGCAGAACATCCCCAGCACCTACAACCGCGGCCTGCGCGTGACCGATAGCGAGACGCTCGACTGCGTGCTCGAGGGAACCGGCCATGCGCGGAGCCGGATCGAGGCTCTGCTCTCGCTCGGCGTCGCCAACTCGCCGATGGCCGGCGCGCGCATTCGTGTCGTCGGCGGCAACTTCCTGACCGCGAAACCGATCGGCGTGCTCGACGGCGTCGACATGCAATGGACCGGCGAAGTCCGCCGCGTCGACGTGTCCGCGATTCGGCAGCGGCTCGACGATGCCGACATCGTGCTGGTGTCGCCGCTCGGATACTCGCCGACCGGGGAGATCTTCAACCTCGCGCTGGAAGAGGTCGCGACGCAGGTCGCCGTCCACTTGTCGGCGCACAAGCTGATTTTCCTCATGGAGACCGACGGCGTTCGCAACGGCCGCCGCCAGCTGTTGAGCGAGCTGTCGACCCATGACGCCGAACTATTGCTCGCCAGCGAACGCAAACTGCCGGCCGATGTACAGCACTATCTTCCCGGCGCGATCCGCGCCTGCGAAAACGGGGTCAAGCGCGCACACCTGATTTCGCGACATCATGACGGCGCGCTTCTGCTCGAGCTCTTCACCCGCGACGGCGTAGGTACGATGCTTGCCGCCGCGCCACTCGCGCACCTGCGCAGTGCGACGATCGACGACGTCGGTGGCATCCTCGCGATAATCGAGCCGCTGGAGGGCCAGGGCGTGCTGGTGCGCCGCTCGCGGGAGCGGCTGGAGATGGAGATCGAGCGCTTCGTCGTCGCCGAGCACGACGGCATGATCGTCGGCTGCGCGGCGCTGTATGCGTTTCCGGGCGAGAAAGCCGGTGAGCTCGCGGCATTGGCCGTGCATCCCGATTTCCGCCGTGAAGGCTACGGCGAAGCGCTGCTGCACGAGATCGAGCAGCGCGCGCGAAAGCTACGCTTGTCTCGCCTGCTCGTCCTGACGACACGCACGTCCGGCTGGTTCGTCGAGCGCGGCTTCGTCGAGAGCGACCCGTCGCGGCTACCGCAGCAGAAACGCGATTTGTACAACTGGCAGCGCCGCTCGCTGGTCTACGAGAAAAGCCCAGTGTAGGCGCGGTGCTGCGGCGGCAGCGATGAACGGAGCGAGCGCTACGCACCGGAGCCAGCGCAGCATGCGATAATTCACGCTCGACGATCAATGGTACGGGGACGTTGCGATGGCGCGCATGGTTCAATGCATCAAGCTGGGCCGCGAGGCCGAAGGGCTCGACTTTCCGCCGTATCCGGGCGAGCTGGGCAAGCGGATCTATGAAAGTGTTTCGAAGGAAGCCTGGGCGCAGTGGATGAAGCAGCAGACGATGCTGGTTAACGAGAACCGCCTGAGCCTCGCTGATCCACGCGCACGCAAGTATCTGGCCGAGCAGATGGAGCGGCATTTTTTTGGCAGCGGCGCCGACGTCGCTTCAGGCTATGTCCCGCCGAAGGAATGAACCGATCTGATCGGCTTGCACCGCATTCGGCGCTAGACGCGGCAGCGGGCCACGACGAATTCGCTCAGCTTGTCGATACAAGCGGCGACATCGTCCCGGGTCGTGTCCACGACGAGGTCCGGCTTCTCGGGCTCTTCGTAGGGACTGTCGATACCGGTGAAGTCCTTGAGCTCGCCTTCGCGCGCCCGACGATAGAGCCCCTTGGGGTCGCGCGCCTCGCATGCGGCAAGGTCGGCCTTGACATAGACCTCGAGGAAACGCCCTTTGGCGACCGCGGCGCGCGCCCGGCGCCTGTCGTCGCGGTAGGGTGAGATGAACGCGGTGATGCACACGAATCCCGCTTCGGCGAATAATGCCGCCGCCTCGCCGACGCGACGGATGTTCTCCTGGCGATCCTCGGGCGAGAAGCCTAGGTTGGCGTTCAAGCCTCGCCGCACATTGTCACCGTCGAGCACGAAGGTCGCGTAGCCACCGTCGAACAGCCGCCGCTCCAGCGCCATCGCCAGCGTCGATTTTCCTGCCGCCGACAGGCCGGTCAGCCACACGACCGCGCCCGCATGTCCGAAGCGCGAAGCGCGCTCGGGCTCGGTCACCTGGTGGCGCATCGGTGTGAGGTTCCGCGCGTGGTCGGGCATCGCGCGATGGTCGGGGTAGCCGCTGGCGTCGGCGATGCCGCCGCCCACGGTGACGTAAGCATCGCGCAGCACAAAACGTCCGTTTGCCGGCAGCGACGAGAAATCGTCGATCGCGATCAGTTCGTGCGCGCGCAAGGTCACGCTGGCGATCTCCCCGGCCGCAATCGCGCTCGCCAGCTCCGGCGCCAGAGTCGCCACGTCGATGCGGTGACGGATTGCCTGTACGCGAACGGCGACGGTGCGCGCACCAAGCTGCATCGTCAGGTCGCGGCCCGGAACGAGCGGCACGGCGGAGAGCCAGAATATTTCGGCGTCGAACACCGCGGTCAGCTTCGGCGCGTGCTCACGATGGCTCGCCATATCGCCGCGCTCGACGACCAGCGGACGGTCGAGCACGACCGACGCATTGTCGCCGGCCTCGACCGCATCCGGCGGCGGTCCCGGCCAGGCCAGCAGCTCGGCGACCTTGCCGGCGCGGCCCGACGGCGAGAATACGAGCTCGTCGCCGACGGCCAGGCGGCCCGAATCGACGCGACCCGCAAGCGCACGGCGTTCGCCCTGGCGGTAGACATCCTGGACCGGCATGCGCAGCGGCAGCGCGTGTTCGGGCGTCGTGGCCGGCAGCGCCTCGAGCGCAGCGACCAGCGAGGGACCCCGATACCAGGCGGGCATCGCGCCCCGCTCGCGCAAGTTCGCGCCGTCGCGTGCCGAGACCGGCACGATCGCGCGCGGCTCGACACCGATTCTCGCCAGTGCAGCAGCGACCTCACGCGCGCGCGTTGTGAACGCGGCTTCGGCGTAACCGACCAGATCCATCTTGTTGATCGCGACCAGCAGCGCGCGCACGCCCAAGAGCTTCAGCAGATAGGCATGGCGCAGCGTCTGCTCCTCGCTGCCCGCCTGCACGTCGAGCACCAGCAGCGCCGCGGTGGCGGACGATGCACCACCGATCATGTTCTTCAGTAGCTCCTTGTGGCCGGGCGCGTCGATAACGACGAATTCGCGGTGCGGCGTCCTGAGCCGCACGCGGGTCGTGTCCAGAGTGATCGCCTGGTCGCGCTCGGCCTGAAAGCCATCGAGCACAAAAGACCATTCGAGCGGAACGCCGCGCCTGGTCGACATTGCGGCCAGCTCTTCGGCCTTGCCTGCGGGCAGCAGGTCGAGCTCGTGCAGCAGTCGTCCCAGCAGCGACGACTTGCCGTGATCGACGTGGCCGGCGAGGACGAGCGACAGCGGAGCCGCGTGCTCCATCACATGTAGCCGGCCGTGCGCAGCCGTTCGAACGTGTCTTCACGCTCGTGATCCATGGCCCGGCCGGCGCGCTCGCTTTGCCGCGTGGCTTCCAGCTCGGCGATGATTGCAGGAATCGTCGCCGCGTCCGACTTGATCGGGAACGTGATGTCGGACTCGCCGAGCGAGCGATAGCGCTGGCCGTCGCGGGCGAAATAGAGCTCGCAAACCGGAATGTGCTCACGCTCGACATAGCGCCAGATATCGAGCTCGGTCCAAGCCAGCAACGGGTGGACGCGCACGTGCACGTCGGCCGGAAAGTCGGTTTGATACTGATCCCAGAATTCGGCCGGCTGGTCGCGGAAGTCCCAGCTTCCGTCGGGCCGGCGCGGACTGAAGACGCGCTCCTTGCCGCGGATCAACTGCTCGTCGCGCCGGATGCCGAGCAGGATGCCACGAAAGCCTCGCTCAGCGATGATCGCTTTCAACCCCAGCGTCTTGCGCGCCGCGGCGCGTGCGGCCGGCGGCAGCGTCGCATCGGTCGCCTCGACCGGCGGGCAGGCGGCGTTAACATAATCGAGGCTCCATTCCGCGAGCAGGCGGTCGCGGAACGCGTAGACCTCGGGAAATTCGTTGCCGGTATCGAGCAGCATCACGGGAAACGGCACGCGCCCGAGAAACGCCTTGCGGGTCAGCCACAGCAGCGTGTTCGAGTCCTTGCCCAGCGACCAGAGCATCGCCAGCGGCTTCAACCGCGCGTACGCCTCGCGAATGACGTGGATTGATTGTTGTTCGAGTGCGTGCAGGTAGTCGCTCATCGGCTTGGCGCGGACCGCATGGCCCATGCGGGAGAAGAGGCGGGCGCAATGATACCAGCCCGAGTAAGTCTTTTACGTTACCTGGCGGCGGCGTCCGACTCGTACACGATCTGTCCGTCGACCAGCGTATGGCGCACCCGGCCGGCGAGCTCGAGACCCAGGAACGGCGTGTTCTTGCCCTGACTCTTCAGCACCTCGCGCGTGACCGTCCACGGTTCGTCGATGGCGACGATGCAGACATCGGCGGCGGCGCCCGGTGCGAGATGCCCCGCATCGATGCCGAGGACCCGGGCCGGTTCGGCCGTGATGCGGGCAAGTGCCGTAGCCAGCGGAATCTTCGCTTCGTTCGCCCATTTGAACGTCAGCGGCAAGAGCAACTCGAGGGCGGTGGCGCCCGGCTCCGCCTCGGCGAAGGGTAGCTGCTTGCTGTCGTCGTCGACCGGCGCATGGTCTGAGCAGATTGCGTCGATCGTGCCGTCGGCGAGTCCTGCCCGCAGGCCGTCGCGGTCGCGGATGCTGCGCAGCGGCGGCACCAGATGGCATTGCGCATCGAACCAGCCGATGTCGATGTCGCAAAGATGGACGTGATGAACTGCGACGTCGCAGGTCACATTGAGTCCCGCGCGCTTCGCCTCGCGCACGCGCGCCACGCCTTCGTGCGTCGACAGCCGCGCGACATGCACACGGGCGCCCGTTTCCCGAGCCAGCGCGAAGATCGTGTCGAGCGCGATGATCTCCGCCGAGGCAGGAATCGCGGCCAGGCCCAGCCGGGTCGCGACCTCGCCGTCATGCGCGACGCCACCCCGCGCGAGATGCGCGTCCTGCGGACGCAGCCAGACGCGGTAGTCGAAGGTCGCCGCATATTGCAGCGCGCGGCGCAGCACCTGTGTATCGGGCAGCGGCGCATCGGCATGCGAGAAGGCGATGCAGCCGGCTTCGGTCAGTTCGCCCATTTCGGTAATGCCCTCGCCCCGGAGTCCGACGGTCAGCGCACCGACCGGATAGACGTGGGCCTGATTGAGCGAGCGGGCGCGGTGCTTGAGCATTTCGACCAGACCGGGTTCGTCCAGCGGAGGGTCGGTGTCCGGAGGGCAGGCAAGACTGGTCACGCCGCCGGCAATCGCGGCGTTCATTTCGGATTCGAGCGTTGCCATGTATTCGAAGCCCGGTTCGCGCAGGCGTGCCGAGAGGTCGATCAGACCCGGACAGACGACGCATCCCGCCGCGTCGATGACCCTGTCCGCACGCCAGCCTGCCGGCGCGCTTCCGATCGCGGCGACCCGTCCGGCGGCGACGAAAAGCGACGTCTTCCTGTCCACGCCATGCCGCGGGTCGATCAGACGCCCGTTGCTGATCTCGATGTTCATCGGACCGATCTTCGCGGGGCCCGTCAATTGCCCGCCAACATGCTCATCACTGCCATGCGTACCGCAATGCCGAACGTTACTTGCGGCAGGATCACAGAATGCGCGCCGTCGGCGACCGCCGAGTCGATTTCGACGCCGCGATTCATCGGGCCCGGGTGCATGACGATCGCGTCCGGCTTGGCCATCGCCAGTTTGTCCATCGTCAGGCCGTAGTGCTTGAAGTATTCGCCCGCCGAAGGCAGCAGTGCGCCCTTCATGCGCTCGCTCTGCAGTCGCAGCATGACGACAACGTCGGCGTTAGCGAGCCCGGTGCGCATGTCGTGGAACACGCGCACCCCCATGCTCTCGACCGCAGTCGGCAGCAACGTCTGCGGACCGATCACCCGCACTTCGGTCGTTCCCAGCGTCGTCAGGCCGTGAATGAGCGAGCGCGCGACGCGCGAATGCAGCAAGTCGCCGACGATCGCGACGGTCAGTCCGTGAAAGTCCTTCTTGTAGTGACGGATCGTGAACAGGTCGAGCAGGCCCTGCGTAGGATGCGCGTGGCGGCCGTCGCCGGCATTGATCACATGGATGTGCTGCCGGTCGGCCGCCGACAGGTGCCGGGCGATCAGATGCGCGGCGCCGCTCTGCGCGTGCCGCACGACGAACATGTCGGCGTTCATCGCGACCAGGTTGTCGATTGTGTCGAGCAAGGTCTCGCCCTTGCTGGTCGACGACACGCCGATGTTCAGGTTGATCACGTCGGCCGACAAGCGCTTGGCCGCAATCTCGAATGTCGTGCGCGTGCGCGTGCTGTTTTCGAAGAACAAATTGAAGACGGTCTTGCCGCGCAGCAGCGGAACCTTCTTGACGTCGCGCTCGGCGATCGACACGAACGGGAGCGCGGTGTCGAGTATGCGGTCGATGACGGGAGCGGGGAGTCCTTCCAGCGTCAGCAGATGCTGCAACTCGCCGTCGCTGTTGAGCTGCGGGTTATGCACCGGGCGCGCTTTCGACCGGTTCCACCGACAATTCGAAGCGACGGTCCAGGTGCCGCTGCAGCACGATCGAGGAATCGCGCGCGACGGCTACCCGCGCGCCGACGTAAGTGGCTTCGATCGGCAGCTCGCGCCCGCCGCGATCGATCAGCACGGCGAGCTCGATCGACTCCGGCCGCCCGTAGTCGAACAGCTCGTTGATCGCCGCCCGGACCGAGCGCCCGGTATAGAGCACATCGTCGACCAGCACGATTCGGCTGTTGCCGACCTCGAACGGCAACGTCGTCGTCGCGACCTTGGCGCGCAGTCCCTTCTTGCCGAAATCGTCGCGGTAGAACGAGACGTCGATGAATCCGACCGGATGCTCGCCGGGCAACATTTCGGCGAGGCGCTCGGCAAGCCACGCGCCGCCGGAATAGATGCCGACCAGCTTGGCGTCGTACGGCAGCGCAATGCTCATCTTCTCGGCCAGCGCGGCGATCGTCGCCTCGGCGTCCGGCAGCCCATTGCTGGCCGGGTCAGGCGTGGGTACGCTGATCAAGGTATGCCTGCAGGATGATCTGCGCCGCGACCTGGTCGCGCAGCGACTTGTGACCGCGCTCGGCGATGCCCGCGCCGGCCAGCGCGACGGTCGCAGCCTGGGTCGTGAAGCGTTCGTCGACCAGTTCGACCGCAAGCTGGAAACGGGATTCGAGTCGTCGTGCAAATTTTTGCGCGCGCGCCGTCATGGCGTGCGGCGTTCCGTCGGCATGCGTCGGCAGCCCGACGACGAGCAGCGCCGGCTGCCATTCGCCGACCAGCGGCGCGATCGCCGCAAGACGGTCGTCATCGTTGTCCGCTGCAATCGTGGCCAGAGGATGCGCAAGCCTGAGCGCCGTCTCGCCGACCGCGACGCCGATGCGCCGGGTCCCGAAGTCGAATGCGAGAATGGTGCCGGCGCGCGAAGCGGGCGGCCGCAGCGTCGCCGCCAAGGTCACGCGTGCCCGACCGCGTCGGACAGCCGGGAGAAATCGATTCCGAGCAGCTTCATCGCCGCCGACAGGCGCGTTTCGGCCGGCAGCGCGAACATCACGTCGGGGTCCGCCTCGACGGTGAGCCAGGCATTCTGTGCGATTTCCTGCTCGAGCTGGTCGGCCGACCAGCCGGAGTAGCCGAGCGAGACCAGCACGTCCTGCGGACCCTCGCCGTGACCGACCGCTTCGAGGATATCCTTCGAGGTCGTGAGCCCGAGCTCATCGCTGATCGCCAACGTCGACTGCCAGCTGCCGAGGGGGCGGTGCAGAACGAAGCCGCGGTCGATCTGGACCGGGCCGCCGTAGTGAACGGGCGCACCGCGCAGATCGGAATCGCCCAGTGGCACCTGGATCTGCTCGAATAGCGACGAAAGCGTCATGTCGATCGGCTTGTTGATCACAATGCCGAGCGCACCCTTTTCGTTGTGCTCGCAGACGTAGATCAGCGTATGCGCGAAATGTGGATCGGCCATGCTGGGCATGGCGATCAGGAAATGGTGGGTCAGATTGACCCGAGATTCACCCATGGGGTTACCTTGTCGCGCCGGGCTCCCCCGGGCCCGGACTCGAGGGCGGGCGATCGCGGGACACTCGGGCGCTGCGGCAGCTCTACGCCGCCGCCCGTCGCCTCGGAGTCCGCTGCCGGGTAGCTCATGGCGCAATTGTAGTCGTCGCCGCCTGCGCGCACAAATGGGTGTGCGGTCAGCCGGCTAGTCTTCTTCCTGCTTGCGCGACTTGCGGTATTCGGTCGCGAGCTGCTGCTGCAGATTGGGCGGCGCCGGTTCGTAGTGCGACAACTGCATCGTCCAACTTCCCTGACCGCCGGTAACCGACTTCAGGCGCGCCGAATAGCCTTCGAGCTCGGCCAGCGGCGCGAGTCCGCTGACCGCGAGCAGACCCGGCTGCAGGCCCTTGGTTCCGGTAACCTGGCCGCGCCGCGACGACAGATCGCCGGCGATATCGCCGGTCTTGACGTCGGGACAGATCACCTCGACGGTGACGATCGGCTCCAGCACGATCGGGCGTGCTTTCTCGATCGCGTCGAGAAAGGCCTTGCGGCCGGCCGCGACGAACGCGACTTCCTTCGAATCGACCGGATGGTGCTTGCCGTCGTAGACGACAACGCGCACGTCGTGCATTGGAAAGCCGGCGATCGCGCCGGTGCCGAGCACCTGCTCGACGCCCTTGCGGACTGCGGGCATGAACTGGTGCGGGATCACGCCCCCCTTGGTCGAATCGACGAATTCGAATCCGGTGCCCCGCGCCAGCGGCTCGACGCGCAGCGACACTTCGCCGAACTGCCCGGCCCCGCCGGTCTGCTTCTTGTGCCGGTGAAATCCGTCGGCCGGCGCCGTGATCGTCTCCCGGTAGGGAATACGCGGCGGCCGCGTCTCGATTTCGAGCTTGAACTGGCTCGACATGCGCTCGAGTACCGAGCGCAGATGCAATTCGCCCAGCGCCCGCAGTACCGTCTCGTTGCTATTTGGATCGTGCTCGACGACCAGCGTCGGATCCTCGGCGGTCATCCGGTGCAGCACTTCCCAGATCCGCTGCTCGTCGCCGCGCTTTTTCGGGCGCAGTGCGACGCCCTGCATCGGCGTCGGAAACACGAGCGGCTGCATGTGGATGTGATCCTCCTCGTGCGAATCGTGCAACACGCAGTCGAACTCGATCTCGTCGACTTTGGCAACGGCCGCGATGTCGCCGGGAACCGCGGCGTCCACCTCGACGTTCTTGCCGCCCTGCAGCATGAACAGATGGCCGACCTTGAACGGCTTTCGCCCGTCACCGACGAAAAGCGAGGTGTCGCGAGTCACCGTGCCCTGATAAACGCGGAATACGCCGAGTTTGCCCACGAACGGGTCCATAACGACCTTGAACACGTGGGCCAGCACGTGCTTTTTCGGATCGGGCGCCGAATGGAACTCGGTGGCGGCAGCGCCTTCGCCCTTGGTGAACAGCGGCGGGTTGCCTTCGGCCGGATTCGGCAGCAGCCGGGCGAAGACATCGAGCAGCTCGGCGACGCCGGCGCCATTTTTAGCCGACACAAAGCACACTGGAACGAGGTGACCCTCGCGCAGCGCCTTTTCGAACGGGGCATGGAGCTGCTCGGGCGCGATCTCGCCCTGCTCGAGATAGAGCGACATCAGCTCCTCGTCGACCTCGACCACCTGGTCGACGAGCGCGCTGTGCGCGTCGGCAACCGACGAAAAGTCGGCTTCGCCGGCAGGATTGAAAAAACAATCGACGACGCGCTTACCGTTGCCCGCCGGCAGATTGATCGGCAGGCACTCCTTGCCGAACGTCGCACGGATCGCGGCGAGGACGGCCGGCAAATCGACGTTTTCGGCGTCGATCTTGTTGACGATCACCAGGCGGCAAAGCCTGCGCGCCGCCGCCCATTCCATCATCCGCGATGCGATCATCTCGATGCCCGCCGTCGCGTTGATGACGACCGCAGCCGTCTCGACGGCATCGAGCGCACCGATCGCCTGGCCGATGAAATCGGGAAATCCGGGCGTGTCGATGATGTGCACGCGTGTGTCCTGGGTCTCCAGGTGCAGCACAGAGGAGCGCAGCGAGTGCTGCCAGGCCTTTTCAAGCGGCTCGAAGTCGCTGACCGTCGTGCCGCGCTCGACGCTGCCGACCGACTGGATCGCTCCGGCCTTGTGCAGCAGCGCCTCGGCGAGTGTGGTCTTGCCCGATGCGCCGTGCCCGACCAGCGCCAGCGTACGAATGTTGGTGGTGGCGAATTTCGCCATGAATGTCGTCTCCTCCTGGGAACCTGCGGATGGCCCTGCTTGTGCCGCGACGCAATTCTACCTTGGAGCGTCCGGGCCGGCGTCGGTGTGCCCCGGCGGCGGGGTCGGCACTGCGGCTCGATCCACGGCGATTTCCAATTTACCCCGGCCGCCGCCCGCGGTCAAAACGCGTTACGTCACCGCAAAGAGCGACGGCGCGTCGATGACGCGCCGTCGCTTGGGACTCCGGGCCGAAGCGGCGTCAGGCCGTGTGCAGCGCGAGCAGCTCGCGCAGATTGCGCAGCAACTCTTCTTCCTGGTAGGGCTTGCCGAGGTAAACGTCGACGCCAAGCTCGGCGGCGCGATTGCGGTGCTTCTCCGCCGTGCGCGAGGTGATCATGATGATAGGTATGTGCGCGAGATTGCTATCGGCCTTGATCGTCTTGGCGAATTCGAAGCCGTCCATCCGCGGCATCTCGATGTCGAGCAGGATGGCATCAGGCGTACGCTCTCCCAAAAGCTGCAGCGCATCGAGGCCGTCCTTGGCCGCGATCACCATATAGCCTTCGCGCGTCAGCAGGCGGCTGGTTATCTTGCGCACTGTCAGCGAGTCATCGACGATCATCACCAGCGGCGGCCCCGCGGCGGCGGCGGCGGCGGCGGCGGCGGCGGCGGCCTGCGGCGTCTTGACGACCATCGGCGCCTCGGCAGCGGTGTCCAGACGCTGCGCCAGCTGCACCGGGTTGATAATCAGCACGACCTCACCGGTACCGAGAACCGTCGCGCCGGAAATGCCCGAGACGCGTGCGAGTTGCGGACCGATGTTCTTGACCACGACTTCCTGGTTGCCGATCATCTCGTCGACGTGCACTGCGGCGACATTCTGGCCGCTTTTGAGCAACACCACCGAGTTGTAGCGAATCGTCTCGGGATTGTTCCCGCTGCTTCCGAGCAACCGCGGCAGGTAGAAGAAGGGATACTTGCGGTTCTGCCAGACGACTTCGCGCGTCAGGTACAAATTGATCAGATTCTTGTCCTTGATCTGCTGCACCTGCTCGACCATCGGCGCCGGCAGCGCCCACAACCTCCCCCCGGCCTTGACCAGCACCACCTGCGCGACCGCCAGCGTCAACGGCAAATAAAGGGTAAATGCGGTGCCGTGCTGTGCCGAAGACGTCACCTCGACGCGGCCGCCCAGCGCGGCAATGTCGGAGCGAACGACGTCCAGCCCCACGCCCCGTCCCGAAATCTGGGTGACCTTGTTCGCAGTGCTGAAGCCGGGCGCGAAGACGAACTCGATCAGTTGCGCCTCGGTCGGCTCGACGTCGGCGTTGAGCAGGCCCTGGGCCCGCGCCTTGTCCCGGATGCGATCGAGCTCGAGACCGGCGCCGTCGTCGGCCAGCTCGATCGCGATTTCGTTGCCCTGCTGCCTGACGTTGAGGGTTATTTCCCCGGTGTCGGGTTTTCCTGCGGCGACACGCACTTGACGGCTCTCGATGCCATGGTCGAGTGCGTTGCGCAACAGATGCTCCAGCGGGCCGACCAGCTTTTCGAGCACCGAGCGGTCGAGCTCGACCTGCGTTCCCCGAATTTCGAGGTTCGCCCGCTTGTCGAGCTCCTTTGCGGTCTGCCGCAAAATGCGGTACAGGCGCTCCGACAGGCTGCCGAAGGGCACGGTTCGTATCGAGAACAATTGCTGTTGCACGTCGCGCGACAAGCGCGATTGCGCAAGCAGTGCGGCGTCGGCTTCATCGAGGTTTTTCAGCAGCGACTGCTGGACGGTCGAAACGTCATTGACGCCTTCGGCCAGGCCGCGCGTCAGTTCCTGGAACCGCGTGTAGCGGTCGAATTCGAGCGGATCGAAGCCTTCGGCGTCCTCGTTGACCATCGACATGCGCGACTGAATCTGTGACTCGGCCTGGATCTCGATCTCGCGCACCTGCGAGCGCAGGCGAATGACACTGTTGGTGAGTTCGAGCAGATTGCCCTTGAGCGAGCGAAGCTCGCCCTCGACGCGGGCGCGCGTTATCGCGACCTCTCCGGCCTCGTTGACCAGCCGGTCGATCAGCTCCGCGCCGACCCGCAGCATCGCGCGCGAGACCTCGCTTTCGGCGGCGGGCTGCGGTGCGCGCGGCGCGATCGGCAACGGCGTGACGATGGCGCTGTGCGGCTCCGGCGTAGCGTGCCCCGACGGCGCCTCGGCTGTGTCGGCTGTGGCGTCCGCGAGCCATGGCGGCGCCGTATCGGTTTCGCCTTTCTGCAGGCTATTGAGCAGGAAGGCGATGTGGTCCAGGTCGTTATCCAGCGCGTCGAAGAATGCGGGGCTTGCCGCCGCATTGGCGCCGCCCAGGCGACTTTCCATCGTATGCGCGACCTCGCCCAGCCGCATCGCGCCGGCCATGCGCGCGCTGCCCTTGAGCGTATGCAGCGTGCGCTGCAGCGCCTGCTTCGTGTCGCTGGTTCCAGGCTTCGCGCGCCAACTGCGCAGTTGCTCGCCCGCCTGCGGGAAAAGTTCGGCAGCTTCTTCGAGAAATATTGGCAACACCTGGCGATCGACATCGTCATGAACTTCCAGCAACGCTACCTCGGCCTGCGTCGGCGGCTGTGCCGGCGCCGGCGCAGACGCCGCGGGCGACGGAGTCGGCTCGCTCGGCGAGGGCACCGCATGCAACGCAGGCTCGGCTTGGCGTTCGCCCGGGCTCGCCGCGGCGACTGGTGCCCCGACGGCTGCCAACTCGAGGGCTATCGTCATGCCGTGTTCGTCGGCATCGGCAACGCGCGCCGCGACCGCCTCGCTGTCGTCGAGCCCGTGCTGCGGAACCGTGTCCTGCCGCAGCGTCTCGAGCTCGCTGATGATCTCGGCCGCTTCGGCCTCATCGCCGGCGCGGAAGGATTCGCGGGCACGCACGCGCGCGCTCAGCGCGCTCAAGCCTGCCACCGCCCGCGCCAGCACCGGCTGCGCCGCGCCCGGTAGCGGGGCGCCGCGCTCCTGCAGGCCGAGCAGGCATACTTCCAGAGCCTTGGCCGTCGTCGCGAGCAGCGGGAAGCCACCGGTGCGATGTATGCCGCACAGCGTGTGGCTGGCGCGCACCATCAGCTGCGATGGCGTCGCTGCGGGGTCGAACTGCAACGTCTCCAGCTCGGCGTCGAGCGTGGCCAGATGCTGCTTCGCCTCTTCGCACAGAATTCGGTACAGGGCCGCCGACAGCGTGACTCCGCCGACGGTTATTTCCTCTTCGGCATCGGCAAGCGCCGCGACCGGGTCGGCTTCGGGGAAAGGATGCGCAGGGGCAGCGGCAAAGGCCAGCGTCGGCTCGGCGGACGCGTGCAGGTCGCTCCCGATCTCGGCTTCCGCATACGGCGTTTCGTCGAGCTCGAGCACTTCGATCGCCGCAAGCTCCGGCGCCCGCGGTGTTTCAACGGCGACTGGGGCGGTGGCGGAGGTGGGGGCAACGACAGCAAGCCGTAGCGGCGACGATGGCGTCCTGTCCGGCCGCTCGCCGCCGCCATCGGGAAACTCGCTTTCAATCTTCGCGATCGCCGCCTGCAAGGCGTCGGCGTCTGGCGTCACCCGGCCGGTATCGCGCAGTGCATCGACCCAGCGGCGAAAGCTCGACTCGGCCACACCGATCAACGCAACCAGCGCCGGCGTCACCGGGCGGTCCTCCTCGAGCACGCGGTTGTGAATCTTCTCCACCGCATACGCGAGCTCACCCAGATCGGTCAGGCCGACCATGCGGCCGCTGCCTTTCAATGTGTGGAATCCGCGCCGCACGACAGTCAGTGCCGCGCGATCGTCGGCATGTGCGGCGAGAGAGCGCGCGCTCGCCGCGATCGTGTCCAGCACCTCTCCGGCTTCAGTAAGATAGATGTCGAGGAGCTCCGTGTCGAACTGCGTCGCATCGGTCTCCAGCAAGCGCATCGTTTCCGCCGAAGGCGCCGGCGCCTCTGCAGTCTGAGCCGCTACTGCCGCTACGGCGTCCTGCAAGGCCGCGGTGTCCGCCGTGCCGGCGTGCGCGAGCTCACTCAGCGCCGCGTTGGCGTCCTGCTGCAGCCGTGCGTCGCCGATCAGTTCGGCGTCGTGCCGCAGCGTCGTCAGGTCGGCCGATAGCCTGTCCCGCGCTGCCAGGTCGTCCGGCGCGCTCCGGTAGGCGGCAAAGGTCTCCGGCAACGCCGATCGCAGATCGACGACGGCCGACTCGACGGTCTCCTCGGGCTCGGCCGCGGGCGCGCTCGGCGTCACGCCCAGGCGGCGATCGAGAAGCGGGGCGATCAAACGGTCGCGATCCGGGCGCTGCTGCTCGACGGCCTCGATGTAGAAGCCGAGGCCGGACAGCGATTCAGCCAGCATTTCCAGGTCGTCGTTTTGCACCGGCACGTCCGGCTTTGCATACTCGTCGATCTGCTGCTGGCAGAGCTCGAGCAGGCGTTCCGCGCTGTCGAGTCCGAGCATTTTCAGCGCGCCCGCGATCTGCCTGCTGTCGCCGGCGAGCGTGGCGAGCTCGGCGCGCTTGCCGTTGTCCCTGAAGAAAGCGTCGAGTACCTGCTCCATGTGGCGCAGGTTGGCCTGGATTTCGCGCGCGACCTGCGCGAGCAGCAATCGCTCTTGAGCGCGACGCGCCATCTCGTCCAGAATCGGTGCGCCCGCCATCGGTGGCGCCGGCTTGTTCTGCTGCGCGGCATCGACGCGCGCGAGCATCGCGTCAATCTGCTGCGGCAACTCCGGCGAGATCGTGCCGAAATGCTCCATCGTCGCTTCGGCCAGCAGCAGCGCAGTCGCGAATTCCATCGCCAGCGCCTCGGACACCGCGCCGGCACCGAGCTTGTCCACGCGGCCGGCGAGCGCGCTCACCAGGCGGGACAGCGACGGCTCGCCGATGGCGCGCATGCGGTCCGAAAGTCCCGCCATCGTCTGCCTGAGCTTCGCGATATTTTCGGTGCGCCCGCCGGTGATCTTCAGCCAAAGGTCCTTGGCGCCGGCCAGCTGCTCCCGGGCCTCGCGCAGCAGCGGCTGCAGACGCAACACGTCGGCCGAAAGCACTTCGGCCGTCGGGATCAGGCCATTGAGGTGATAAGCGCGCTGCACTGCCTGCGTCTGGGCGCCGACCGGGGCGCTTATCGCGACGTAATAGAGCACTTCGCGCCGCATCCGGTCAGAGACCTTGGCCGAACCTTCGACGAAGCGCCGAATCTGCAAGTCGACCCTTCCGCACAGCTGCTTGATGCCGAATCCGCTTTCGACGCCCTTCTCGACGATACTTTCGAGCAGCGCGCCGACCGTCCACCAGAACGAGCGCTGCGCTGAATGGGTTTGCACGTCCTCGATGGCCTGGACGGCATCGCGCATGATCTTCGAGCCTTCTTCGTCGCCGCGCAGCCAGGCAAGGAGCCCGCGCTGGTAGAGGCGCCGCTGCTTGATGAGGAACGAAGCCAGCTTCTGCGGCGTCACCGACTTGAGCGTCGCGATTCTCGGCGCGCGCGGCGACAGGTCGGGGAAGAACAGGTCGGTCGGCGACGCACCTTTGACGCCGCGCGCTTGCAGCATGAGCTCGTACTCGGGGAAAAGCTTCAAAGTCACCGGATTCGCGCCACCGACGAGCTCATCTAAGAAAATGCGCAGCTTGCGGACCGCGCGGTCGACGAGGTCGCAACCGGCCGGCACGTCGGCCTTCGGCAGCTCCTCGAGCCGCACCAGCTGACGCTCGACTTCTTCGGTGTACGCAGCGACCGCATCGAGGCCCACCATCTGCAGCGCGCCCGCCGCCTGGTGCACATGCGTGCGCGACTGCTTGATCGGGGTGATGTCCTCAGGCGCCGCCTTGAACGCCGCGAGCGACTCCAGTCCGCGGCCAAGCGCCTGGTCTATTTCGACGTGGACCCAGGACAGCGGTCCGAGGTCGAATTCCTGTGCGGTATCGCTTGCCATGGGGGGCTTAGGTCATTCGCGTATGGGCAGGTCGACGTCTGCCGCATGCAAGAACCGCGCCCGCATGCTGGCCCGCTCTCGCAATATGGCGCCTGCGCGCGCCCACTCCGTCACAGCACCCATCACACCTTGAACCCCGCGACCGAGCTGCGGAGCTCGGCTGCGAGCTTGGTCAGCTGGCCGATCGAGACATTGGTTTGCTTGGTGCCCTCGGTCGTCTCCTCGGTAATCTTCAGGATGCCCTGCATGCCGCGTGTCACGTCCGATACCGACGCCGACTGCTTCTGCGTCTGCGCCGAGATGCCGCCGATCAGTTCGGCGAGCTCGCGCGACACCCGCCGAATTTCGTCCAGTGCCTGCCCGGCCGCGTCAGAAAGTTTGGCACCCTCGACTACGCCGACGGTGCTCTTTTCCATCGCCGCGACCGCGTCCTGCGTATCGGCCTGAATGCTCTTGACGATCGCCTCGATCTGCTTGGTAGCCTCGCCCGACCGCTCGGCCAGCCGCTGCACTTCCTCGGCGACGACGGTGAAGCCGCGGCCGGCCTCGCCTGCCGATGCCGCCTGGATTGCCGCGTTCAAGGCCAGCACGTTCGTCTGCTCGGTGATGTCCGAAATGAGCTCGACGATCTCGCCGATCTCCAGCGACGACTCACCCAGGCGCTTGATCCGCTTGGCGGTGTCCTGGATCTGCGTGCGGATTTCGTTCATGCCCGATATCTGGTTGTGTACCGCCTCGCCGCCTTTTTCCGCGGCGGCGAGCGATTGCTGCGCGACGCGCGCCGACTGCGCCGCGGTCTGCGATACCTCGTTGATCGACTGCGCCATCTGCAGGACCGACGCGGACGCCTGCTGGATCTCCTTGTTCTGCCGCTGCGAGGCCTCGTACAGACGGTTCGAGATCGCCTGCGCGTCGGTCGTCGCCTTGGCCACCTGGTCGGTGGCCGAGTTGATGCCCCGGACCAGCGTCCGCAGCTCCTCGATCGTGAAGTTGATCGAATCCGCGATTGCGCCGGTCACATCCTCGGTCACTGATGCTTGCACCGTCAGATCGCCGTCCGCGAGGTTGCCCATCTCGTTGAGCAGTCGCAGAATCGCTTCCTGGTTGCGCTTGTTTTCCTGCTCGCTTTCGAATGCACGCACGCGTCCGTCCTCGCGCGACACCCAGCCGTAGGCGATCAAGGCGATAAGCGCCAGCAACGCAAACGTCATCGCGGCCCACAAGGTAAAGCTGCGCACCGTCGTCTGTCCGTCGAATTCGCTGGTGAGGGCGGTCGTGTCGGCCAGCAGCGGTTCCGATTCCTGGTTGATGCCTCGCGCCGCCTGCTTGGCGACCACAAGGCGTTGCATGTTCTTCAGGATCGCGTTGACGCCGGTTTCGTATGTGGCGAACCGCTTCTGCAACTCGGTCAGTGTCGCGCGTGCATCCTCGGCGCGCACCGGGCCCGGCAGCCGCAGCGCATCACTTCCCTTCAGCAGCCCGTTGAGGATGTCGCGGAACGTTCCGGTGTCCTTGCCCAGAAGAAAAGCAACTTCCGGGTCGATCTCGTCCGAAGAAACGAGTGAATTCGCGTTCTTGGCGATCCGCTGCGACAGAACGGCGAGCTGGTTGGTGAAATCGACTTCGCGCAGCGATCCGGCCGCCGAGGCGATTTGCGCGGCTGCCTGCTGGGCCAGCTCGAGCAGCGCATTGTTGCCCTGATTGATGCTGTCCAGACCCTTCGAGAGCGAAAGCAACGAGGCCTGATTGTCGACGACCGAAGTCGCGTTCTTTTCGACTCGCTCCCAGCGCGCGTCGAGCGCGGCCAGCGCCTTCTGCAGCGCTTCGTTGGTGGCGACATCGACATTGGTGCCATGGACGCTGCCGCCTTTGATCAGGGCGTCCAGGTCGGCGCGAAAGCGGTCGCGCGAATCCCTGACACTGTCGAACGCACCGGCATTGCCCTGCACCGCCAACGCCGTGCCGCGTGCCAAGCGTTGCGACAACATCTGCATCTCGGTCGCCGTCGTCGAGCTCGCGCCCGTCTGCGAGTTCGCTCGATAGTTAAGCCACAGCATCACGCCTGCCAGAACGCCGAATAGCAGCAGCAGCACGCCAAGGATCTGATACTGCCTGGCGATCGGAAGGTGTCCGATGAACAACAGGCGCCCGGGATGCTTCGCCTCGGGCGTCACGCTTCGCATCTGGTCCATGATCGAAGGCGCCGCGAGCGGGTCATAGCCGCGCTGCGCGCCGCTCATCTTGACCTGCGTCGTCGGCTCGTCGAGATCGGTGTCGGCAAGGGTCTGGCCCCTTCCCGCGCCCGCTCCCGCGCCCAGAAGACCTCTGAATGTGAACGCCATATTCCCTCCCCCTTTGATAGGGTCGATACGCCTGCGTGAATCGGGAGGCTGTGCGCTAGGCTATAGCCCCACTTGAAGAAAAGCCGGGTCCTGCGCGAGCAGGGCCAAGTCGATTTCCTGCCAAACGCCGCCGGCCTTGTCGGTCCAGCGCGCGCCGTACCATGCCGGTGCATCGGCGGCGGCGTCGCTTTGCGCGAGTTCGGCGAGGTTGCTCAAGCCCAGGACCCGCGTGACGACCAATCCGGCACGCAGCTCGCCCACGCGCGGTCCGAACAGAACCATGCGCGCCTGCGCTGCTCCCGGGGTCACGGGCTCGATAGGCTGCCCGAGGAATCCGCCGAAATCGATGACGCTGTAAAGGTTGCCGCGGATGTTGGCGATGCCGAGGTACCACGGCCGCGTCAGCGGAACCGTTGCCATCGTGGGCACCGCGATCACCTCGCCGGCATCGGCCAGCCGGATCAGCCATTGCTTGCCGGCACAGGCGAGACCCAGACGGGACTGCTCGACCTGCTGCGTCGTCTTCGCCGCGAGGCGCGCCGCCAGTTCCTGCTGGAATGCGCGAAGGTCGAGCTTAGCGGCGCGGGCCATCGGACCTCGTCAGCCGAGCGCCGCGATTTTGGCGATCAGCTCGTCGCGATTCACCGGCTTGACGATGTAATCGCGGGCACCCTGACGCATGCCCCAGATCTTGTCGGTCTCCTGCGTCTTTGACGTGCACAGGATAATCGGCACACTCCGCGTCGCCGGATCGCGGCTTATCGCCCGCGTCGCCTGGAATCCGTTAAGGCCGGGCATCACGACGTCCATCAATATCAGGTCGGGCTTCACCGTCTTCGCCTTGAGAATGGCGTCCTCGCCGTTGTCGCTGGCGACGACTTCGTAGCCCGCCTTGGTCAGCATGTCATTGAGGACGTGCCGCTCGGTCGGCGAGTCGTCGACGATCAATACCCGTTTTATCGTCATTGTTTCCCTATCCTTGCTTTGCGTCGTCGTTCCCGATCCGTTGCGATCAGTGCGCCGCCGATTTGACGTGTGTCCCTACGGCTTTGAGCAGGCTTTCTTTCGTGAATGGCTTGGTCAGATACTGATCGGAACCGACCATGCGGCCGCGCGCTCGGTCGAACAGCCCATCCTTCGACGAGAGCATCACGACGGGCGTCTGGTGAAAACGCGAATTCTTCTTGATCAGCGCGCAGGTCTGGTACCCGTCCAGCCGCGGCATCATTATGTCGACGAAGATGAGGTCCGGCTGGTGGTCGGCGATCTTGGCCAACGCGTCGAACCCGTCTTCGGCCAGGATCACCGTGCAGCCCGCCTGAAGCAGAAAAATCTCGGCGCTGCGACGAATCGTGTTGCTGTCGTCGATCACCATGACTTTCGCGCCGGTCAAGGCGACTGCGTCCGCCACTTCAGTTCCTCCCGCGTTGTAGCTCGGTACTGCGTCCAGCGCTATCGTTTCCATTCCAAGCCCTCGAAAGTTTGCCACGTATAGGACCAAATGCCTAGAGCATAATCCTTGCCAGAACGGGCAAAGCTGAGGTTTTTGAGTGATTTGCAACATTGGCGCCGCGAATTTGAGCAAAAAACTGCCGCGCGGGGTCACTCGAGGGAGGCACGGGACGGCGGCGGGTCAGTTTGCGGGCCTTGCTCCGGCGCAAGGTTTCATGCGATTCGGCAGCCGCAAAATGGCGTATTGGGGGGCGAAAAACAGGGTCGGCCGCGCCTAGCGGGCTTGCCGGCATCGCCGTCAGCGGCGCAACGCGAATCGGCTCGCCCCCGCGAGGCTAACTACCGGCCGAGAAACATCCGGTAGGCGGGATTGGCCGTCTCATCGACGCCGTAGTAGCCGAGCCGTTTCAGGAACCCCCGGAACTTGGCGTGATCCGACGGCGGCACCTGCATGCCGACCAGCACGCGCCCGTGGTCGGCGCCATGGTTGCGATAATGAAAGAGGCTTATGTTCCAGCCGCGGCTCATGCTGTTCAGGAAGCGCATCAGCGCGCCCGGCCGCTCGGGAAACTCGAAGCGGTAGAGGATCTCGTTTTCCGCCGCCGGCGCATGCCCGCCGACCAGATGGCGCACGTGCAGCTTGGCCATTTCGTTGTCCGACAGGTCGAACGCCTCGATCCGCCGCGCATGCATCGCCCGCAGCAGCGCCGCGGTCTCGTGCCGGTTGGCGACTTCGACGCCGACGAAAATGTGCGCCACGCGCGAATCGGCGTAGCGGTAGTTGAACTCGGTCACGCTGCGCTTGCCCAGCAGCGCGCAGAACTCGCGGAAGCTGCCCGGACGCTCCGGTATCGTCACCGCAAAGATCGCCTCGCGCGCCTCGCCCAGTTCGGCCCGTTCGGCGACAAAGCGCAGACGGTCGAAGTTCATGTTGGCGCCGCAGGCGATCGCCACGAAGGTCCGGCCTTTCGGCCGATGCCGCTCGCACCAGGCCTTCACGCCCGCGACCGACAGTGCGCCGGCCGGTTCGAGCACGGCGCGCGTGTCCTCGAAGACATCCTTCAACGCAGCGCAGATCGCATCGGTGTCGACAGTGATCATGTCATCGACGAGCTCGCGGCAAATGCGAAACGTTTCCTTGCCGACCTGCTTGACCGCGACACCGTCGGCAAACAGCCCCACGTGCCCGAGGCGGACCCGGCGCCCGGCATCGAGTGATCGGGTCATTGCGTCGGAATCGACCGGCTGCACGCCGACCACCCTCACCGACGGTCGCACCCGCTTGACGTAGGACGCGATGCCGGCGATCAGCCCGCCGCCGCCGACGGCGACAAAGATCGCATCGAGCGGTCCCTGGCACTGGCGCAAGATTTCCACCGCGATCGTGCCCTGCCCGGCGATGACGTCGGGATCGTCGTACGGATGGATGAACGTGGCGCGTCGGGCCCTTTGTAACTTGACCGCGTGCGCATAGGCGTCGCTGTACGAATCGCCGTGCAGGACGACCGTCGCGCCGCGCGCCTCGACGGCCTGGATCTTGATCGACGGCGAGGTCACCGGCATCACGATCGTCGCTTTGCATCCGAGCCGCTGCGCGGCCAGCGCGACACCCTGCGCGTGGTTGCCGGCCGATGCCGCGACGACGCCGCGCGCGCGCTCGGCAGCCGAGAGCTGCGCCATTCTGTTGTAGGCGCCGCGCAGCTTGAACGAAAACACTTCTTGCTGATCCTCCCGCTTGAGCAGCACGCGGTTGCCGAGACGGCGCGACAGCAGCGGTGCCGGGTCGAGCGGCGACTCGATCGCGACGTCGTAGACCTTCGCGTTCAGAATTCTTTGCAGGTAGTCGATCGGCACGGAGGGAGATGGCGCGGGTACGTAGACGAGGCAGCGAGCGTAGCAGAAACCTCGATGCCGCCAAACAGCGTGCGCTCGGCGCGCGGTCATTTCTGTTAGGCTAGCCCGCACCGCTTTTCGTCGCGCCGACCGCAGGCGCAAGAGTCCGTGACAGCAAAGACGCTCGCCGTCGTCGACCTCGGATCGAACAGCTTCCGGCTGGAGATCGCCCGCATCGAGGGTGACCAGATCTACCGGCAGGATACCTGGCGCGAGACGCTGCGCTTCGGCGCGGGCCTCGATGGCAAAGGACGGATCAGGCCGGCCGCGATGAAGCTTGCGCTTGCCTGTCTCGCGCGGTTTCGCGAGCGCCTGTCCGGCGTCCATCCGTCGGCGTTGCGGGCGGTGGCAACCAGCGCTTTTCGCGTTGCGGCCAATGCGCGCGAATTTCTGCCGAGGGCCGAGCGCGCCCTCGGGTGTCCGATCGACGTGATCAGCGGGCACGAAGAGGCGCGGCTGATCTATCTTGGGGTCGCGCACGAGCTCCCGCCGTCGGACACGCCGCGCCTGGTGGTCGACATCGGGGGCGGGTCGACCGAGTTCATCATCGGCCGCGGACTCGAGCCGGAGCGCCTGGAGTCGCTGACGCTGGGGTGTGTCAGCACCACGCGGAAGTTCTTTCCCGACGGGATCGTCAGCGCCAGCGCATTTGCCGCCGCGGAGACGGCCGCCCGTGTCGAAATCGAGGCCATTGCCGGCGATTTTGGCGCCGCCCACTGGAAAAGCGCCTATGCGTCGTCGGGAACCGCGGCCGCGCTCGCCGAGATCCTCGAGCAGAACGGCTTCTCCGGCGGCGGCATCACGGCGGAAGGGCTAGCGAGGCTCCGCCAGCGCCTGATTCGCGCCCGCAACCCGGCGCGCCTGAAGCTCAACGCGCTCAAACCCGAACGCGTGCCGGTGCTGGCCGGTGGCCTCGCGATCATGAGCGCCGCGGTTTCCGAGCTCGACATCGAGCGTATCGATCCGGTCGGCGGCGCGCTGCGGCTCGGCGTGCTCTATGACCTCTTCGGCAGGACGATAGACCGTGACGCCCGCCAGCTTACGGTCGAGCGTTTTCTCGACCGCTATCAGGTCGACCGTCAGCACGCCGGCCGCGTCGCTGCTCTCGCGACGACACTGCTCCGGCGCGCCGGGCGCAAGGCGGGCCCGGAACAGGTGCAGCTGCTGCATTGGGCCGCGCTGCTGCACGAGATCGGCATGTCGGTCTCGCACAACGGGTTTCACAAACACGGTGCATACATCCTGCAGCACGCCGACATGCCCGGCTTTTCGGCAGGCGAGCAGATGCGCCTTGCCCTGCTGGTCTACGGCTGCCGTGGAGGGCTCGCCAAGGTTCGCACCGCGCTTCGCGACCCGCTGGTGCGCGCGCAGGTCGCGGCATTGCGGCTGGCCGTGCTGTTCTGTCACGCCCGCACCGAGGTCACGCTGCCGTACGTGGCGCTGAGGATCCGCGGCGGCGTCGCAATCCGCGTGGCGCAACGCTGGCTCGCGGCCCACCCGCTGACGGCGTACCTCCTGGAGCGGGAGCGCGCGCAGTGGCACGTGGCGGTGCCGGACTAGGCGGGGCTGCCGGACCGGCGCTCGAGCCTGCGCGACGTTAGACGTAATCGGGTCCGACGACGACCTTGAGCACGACCTCGTCGCCGTCCGCGCGCGCGCGATTGGAAAGCCACCAGACGGCGGCCTTGCGCATGCCCCACGGCGCTTCGCAGCCCGACAGTAGCAGCGCCGCCGTTTCGCCCAGCGTCGGTTGATGGCCGACGACGAGCGTCGCTTCGCGCGCGTCGGGCCATCCGGCGGCGGCGAGGACGGCGGTCGCGGAGGCGCCCGGCCCGAGCTCGGGCAGGGTCCTGAACTTTCGTCCGAGCGCTTGCGCCGTCTGCTGCGCACGCGCGGCGGGGCTCACCAGCACACGGCAACGGTCGGGCAGGTGGCTATCGAGCCAGGCAGCCATGCGCTCCGCCTGCCGGACGCCTTTGGCCGTGAGCCGACGGTCGAGGTCCGGCTCACCCGGCTC